>DQSS01000211.1 GCA_015663165.1 Arcobacter sp.
TAAAACATCATTATTCTTTATGGCATCTATCATATAACTACCGATACTTGCATGAAAATGACTACTGTCATTCCAATTTAACTCGTCTAAGCTTATTTTGTCTAAAGCATAAAAATCATGGAAATGTATCTTTTTTACTAATTGTCTTTTAAATTCTTCAATTTTAAATTGGTTATAGCCTAAATATGTTTTATAAAAACTAGGGTAGAAAAAAAATACTACATTTATTTTTTGTTCGTTACATATTTCTTTAATTTCTGCAAGCTCACTAATCACATCATCAATTCTGTAACTACTATCAGTGTACCCCAATAAAGTAGGCTTACTTAAAGCCATTTTTTTTCTTTTCATCCCTGGATCTTTTTTGGCCTTCAATTCGCGCATCCTAGCCGTCTTCATATTGCTTTCATCTGGATGTGTAATCTCCTTGGTTTCGATTAAGATATATTTCTTTTTTAATATACCAATATCTCTTACATCTAGTGCTTTTAATAAATAAAAACTATATGTATTAAATATTTCAAAGATATTATCGTTATATAATCTTCTTTGAAAATCAAATATATGGTCATCTGGACTTTTCCATATATCATAATCATTTATACCTATCCATAAATTTTTTATAGGCATATTATGTTTAAGAAGTATTTTTAAATTCTGTAGATGCATCTTTACTAATGCAAAATTAAATTTCATATTATATGCCTTGCCTCCAATCAACCTTGCATCCATATATCCACTTCTTGATGAACCCATGAGTATCGTTTCGTATTTCTCTTTATTGTCTAATAAATATCTCATCTTCATATATGTTTTATTGGGTGATATACCTGTATAAGTATGCTGATAGTCATTATGTAATACACGCCATTTGTCTATACAATAATTTGTATACGGAAGAATAGAAAATATTGCTAATGCACCTATCAATAAAAAGCTTATATAGTATTTTTTTGTCATATTTTTTCCATACTAAAAATTAAAATATAAAAACTCTGAACCATTTTGTTCACTTATATTCATTAACGACATACCTAATATAATTACTGAAAATATATAATATTTCCAGCTAACATATTTAATTTTTTTAAACTCATCTAACATTTCCATTGAATTTTTATTCCAAAGTATTATTAAAAAACCAAAAGAAATTCCTTCTATTGCGTGTAATCTAATCAATGACAGGTTATCTATATCCATCACAAATAGATGTAGTTGTTGCATAACAGGACTAACATTATTAAATAATTTTGAAATATAAACCTCTAAACCCATCTCAAATGAAAACATAGCAGATAAAACCTTTATGGCATCGTCCCATTCTTTTGCTCGGAAAAATATCCATGCAATATTGATAAAATTAAACGTGATAAACCATGCTACAAATGTAGGCATCTGTATATCTAGCTTAGACCAAATTTTTTGCACAATCAAGGCACAACCATGAAGAAAACCCCAAAAGACAAATGTCCATCCTGCACCATGCCATAATCCACCAAGTACAAATGTTCCCATTAAGTTAGCATATATTCTGTAACTACCTTTTTTATTACCCCCCAAAGGTATATAAATATAATCTCTTAAAAATCGTGACAAAGTAATATGCCAACGTCTCCAAAAATATTGTATATTAACAGCTTTATACGGACTATTAAAGTTAATAGGTAATCTTATATTAAATAATAATGCTATGCCAATGGCCATATCTGTGTACCCTGAAAAATCAAAATACAGTTGGAACGTATAAGAGAGAGATGTCAACCAAGCTTCAAAAAAGTTAAGGGTCGTTGCCACATCAAAACCAGCTGTTGCCCAAACTGAAAAAGAATCCGCAATAACTACTTTTTTAAATAAGCCTATCGAAAAAATAAATAACCCTGATGCAATATTCTGATAATTTTTTATTTTGTTTTGTCTCTTTGAAAATTGTGGCATCATTTCTGAATGATGCACAATTGGGCCAGCAATCAGTTGTGGGAAAAATGTAACAAAGTTAGCATAATTTAAAAAATCATACTCATGTGTTTCTCCCCTATAACTGTCAACAAGATACGCAATCTGCTGAAAAGTAAAAAAAGAGATTGCTAGCGGCAATGCTAAATGTAGTAAAGTCATATTCTCATTTGATAAAAAATTAAAATTTTCTATCAAAAAATCTGTGTATTTAAAGTATCCTAATAATGCTAAATTTAAACTCACACCAACTATAAGTAAAGATTTTTTATGAATTTTTATTTTATTTTTTTCTTGCGATAAAGAGACACCTATAGTATAATTAAATAACATCGACACTAAAATAATAGGTAAGTAAACTATATTCCACCAGCTATAAAAAAAGTGAGGCAATAACTAAGAATATTTTACCTGCTTCTGTTAATTTTTTACTATTTAAATAAAAATAAATAAAAATAAATAAAAAAAAGTAATCGGTAAAAATATAAAAATAAAAGGAAATGAATTAAATAGCATTAATACTATACCACTTAACTATAATAAGATTCACTGATTATTTTTCTCCAAATATTTAGTGCCAAACTTTCTGGAAGTTCAACATCCTCAAA
>DQSS01000068.1 GCA_015663165.1 Arcobacter sp.
TAATATTATTTATCGAATTCGATAAATAATATTAGTTTTTTAAAAAATAATCTTAGTTATTCACATTTTATTTAAATAATATTAGTTTTTTGTGTATATATTTGTAACACTAATATTAGTTTTTTTTAAAATAATATTTTAATATGAATAACTAATATTAGTATATGTATATAAAAGTAACACTAATATTAGTTTTTAAATATATAAAAATATTATTAGGTATTTTATGATTTTATATAATGACATTTATTTAATTTTATAAATATTTAAATTTTATATGAAAAAGAATATAGTTAAGAGTTAAATAGAGACCTATTCGCAATACATTTGTTTTTATATATCTTTTTAGGGTATAATCTCAATGTCTTGAGGTGCATATAGCCTACTATCTTTTAGTAGGTGCATCCAAAAGCATTTCATTGAAATCTTTATAACTTGTATAATAGACACTACAATCAATTACATTATTATTAATCATGTAAATTTTATTTAATGATTGAACCCCTCTATAGTCTCTATCTAAAAAACAGAATACTTTTTTATACTTTTTTAATATATCTTCTATCCTACCAATTAAAGAGGTTGAATTCAATATTATAACATCGCCGTCAAACCTATCTAAATCAAAGTACACAAGTGCCGTTAAATAGTCTATAAATCCCTCAAAAACGCTTAGTTTTGAGTTGTCTATACCTTTTATGGTGGTTATGTCCTTCCCGCCTATATTAAGCTTTATATGTTTATTTCTTATCTCATAACCATTTGAGTCATTTTTTAGTGCTATTCCGAAATTTGACTTGTTAGTATGCTTGTTTAGCCAATAAATTTCTAAAATTTCTTTCTTTGCTGTACTGTAGGGAATTTTACGGCTTTCTAAATATTCAATTAATACTTTATTTTCAAGTTCTTTAACCTTTTTCAATACCGTCATTTTTGTATGTATTGGGGTTGTTATTGCCCCGTCTGTTGGGTCATGGTTAGTTTTTATGTAATTTGACATATAAACCCTTGCTGTATCGTTATTATTGGTAATACTAGAGATATGCGATAAAGCTGTTTTAAAATCACAATTAAAGTATTTTGATACAAAATCTATAATATTTCCACCTAATCCTACAGCATGGTCATACCAAACATTTTTTATATTATCTATCTTAAAACTTGCTGTTTTTTCATTGTGAAGGGGAGAGATGTACCAATAATCATTCTTTATTGCCTTTTTAGGTTCAAAATTCATACACCCTAACAAGTGTACCAATTTTATTTCTTTAGCTTGTTTTGCATTCATTACAAGCCTTTAAAATGGTATTTCTTGATTTTGTCCTAAGCTTCTAAGACGTTTTTTATCTAATACATAAGATTTATTGAAATGCTTGTTCAGTCTGCTACCTATAGCATTTGATTTTAAAGTATCATCTACAAAAAGCTTATAGAGAAAAATAAAGATAGAATTTTCTAGTACATCTTTTTTAAACCCATGTTCTAATTTGTCTATTAGTTTTTTTGTCATTTCCGCAATACTACTATCTTTATTTATATATCCGCTTCCGTCCTCAAATTGGATAATAGTTAAGTCTTTACAGTCACCATATAGTTCCATAAATAAATCATTATCTAGCTCTGCTTTTTCTTCAATCTCATCAATAAACCAAGATAAATCTTTAGCTCTTATCTTATCAGCTAAAATCTCTGCCTTAGTCATTGAAGCGTGATATATTTTTTGTTTTTCCTCGGTTTCCTCTGCTGTAGTCGCTTTAACCATATCATATCTATATCTAACTAAATCCAATAAAAATAAATCGGCTTCTTTCTTTACACCATTTATAAAGTCCCTTATATGAGGATAATTAAAATCTTTTTCTGAAACATCTTTCAGCGTTCTATTTCTTGTTTCATAAACTGTATATCTTCTGTCACTTCCTTGTATCTGCAAGGGTACATCATTGTTAGAAAACATAATCACGTTAAAGTAATTTTTAGTTTTCTTTATTTTGGTAAATTTATCATCTATATTAATATCTGGGTCGGTTATCCATTGCTTTATCTTTTCATATAGCGTATTGCCATCTTTGAACTCGCCCTTAATCTCATTTGGATTTATAAATAGCTTATTTTCCAAAAATCCATTAAAATGATTTTTTAACATATCATTATCAATCGTTATAGTATATTTTTCGCCAACCAATCTACAAATAATCTGCTCCCATAATACGCCCTTACCTGTCCCTTGAATACCTCTTAAAATGATTGCTACACCCGTTTTCTTCTTTGTATCTGCTATATAAGATAACCAATTAACAAAGTAAACAACTCTATCATCTGATATAAAAAGATTTTTAAGTAAGGCGTGTACATGAGGATATTTTAAGAAGTCTATTTTATCAAGTTGATCAACACTATCCAATAAATCTTTTTCTTTCCAATAAGAAAGAAATTTAGTTGGGATGTATGCATTTTGATGCTTGATACCATTAGCTATATAATGCTCTTCTTTGTGAGGGTCAAAAACTAATTCAACTGTTGGGATTAATGTCCTCCAGTTCTTTGGCAACACTCCATAAGTAGAGGTTGCTATTTTTTCAATGGTTTCTGTTTTTTCTTTAGGCTTTACATCTTGTGTATCAAGCAGTAATAAAGTATATTTTTCCTTAGATACATCATAAACGCATTTAGTATTCTTTGTGATATATCCATCGGACAAAAGCTTTTTAACAGCCTCCTCGCTATCGTTGGTATTCCCTAGGGCTAATTCAAAATCGGCTTCTCTATCTGTTTGTTGCATTCTCTTTTCCTTTTAAAGAAAGGAAAAAGTAGAGCAACTTGTCTTGAGGTGTTCATATCTGCATCCTTTCATATTTTTAATTTTTAATATTATAGTATATTTTTTTATAAATCTAATTTGTCTGACATTCCTGAGACTGCTTCCAATGCTTCTTTACCTAACAGTTCAATAGTTCCAAAGACCTCTTCAAAGTCTTCTATCTCTAAGCTATTGTTACCTTCATTAGCATTAATATTGTTTGATGCTAACTTTGACATCTTAGCTATACTCATAATTCCATATAAAGCTTTATATGCTCTTGCATCTAATTCTAAATTTTTCATATTAATTCCTTATAATTTTAATTTTACTAATAAATCTTATACAACTTTTGAAAATCGTATAAAACAAGCTTTTTAAAGTCGCCTAACAACGACTTACAACGACTTTAACGACTTTTTACCCCAAAATTACTCTAGGAGCGTTTTTTTAGTGTTTTTTCTATATTCTTACTTTATTACCCCTAAAGTCGTTGTTAGTCGTTGTAACACCCACTCCACCGAATGAAAACAACTTTAGCAAAGTCGTTGTTAGCTGTTGTAAGTCGTTGTTAAGTCGTTGTTACTTTTTAATAATTAAGTTTTATTTAAGTTTCAACAACGACTTACAACGACTTACAACGACTTTAACTTTTTAAAAACGACTTTTGCTGGTGAAAAAAAAAGAAGTCTATTTTATAGAAAAATCCATGTAATTAGTTGCCGTTGTTGGCTCTACTTTTTGCTTTAGTACATCTTTAAAGAATAAATCTCTATCCATATTTGTACCACTAAGAGAAAAAGCACTTTCTGCATAGATTTTTCGCAAGTCATGGAACTTCAAATCAATACCTATAATCTCACTGCTGTATTTAACTAATGCTTTGTTAAACATAGCATTATATTTTTGATTGATTGTTTTGTTATCCAAAACACTTACATTAAGTATTTTTCTAAGTTCGTTTAGATATTTTTTTGCATCTTGTGGACTAATAAATATTATAGAACCCTCATATTCCTCTGTATCGCTTGAACCTTTTTTTACAATTCCTTTAAAGTATGGCTGCCCTTTTCTAGTGCTTAATGAAAAAGTTTTTAATAACTCAACTTGCCGTCTACCTGTTGCAAGTCCTAACACGATTGCTAAATGATAAGCCTTTACCTGCTCTTCTGTTTGTGCCTTGTGTGTAATATCTTTAAAATCGTTGCTATCAATACGCTCTTTAAGGGTTTTGACAAGCTTTTTAACGGCTTTAAGTGTTATCTCTTTGCGTTCGCCCTTATGCTTCTCTATTAACTTCTTTCTACTCCGTTTTGCCTTTACCCCGTAGATGCCTTTTTCTGTATTTTCATCACCAAAACTAAAAGCAACCTCTAGGGCATAATCACTAAATTTACTGTTGAGTGATTTAATCTCATTTCTTATCTCTGTTATTTTGCTTGTAATGGTGTTTAGGCTGTCTCTAGTGAACATATAGGGAACATATTTATTGCTTACTTTTACTACATCGTTACGGCTTCTACAAGCTTTAAAATCTTTGTTAAATTGCTCTTTAATATCTTTCCATGCATTACTACCGTATAGCTCTTTAAATAAGTCGGTATTTTTCATTGTTTAATCCTTTGTCTTGTTGGTTATAATTGTTGGTATTGTCGGTAATGGGTCAATCCCCATGTCTTCAAATACATCGCCAATGGCTATTGGTTTGCACTCTGCCCTAACATCTAGGCTACTAATTACATTTTCTAATGCTTTTGAGTGTGCTTCATCTTTGTTATTTGCTTCTACTTCCACATATTCTATGATATTAACATCACAAAAAGAAATGCTTATTTCAACGCTATACAACATAATAACACCTTTTAAATTGCTTATTTTCCAATTTGGAATATAGAACTATACTAATATTAGTCTTAATTTTTTATTAAAATACTAATATTAGCTAACTTTATACTAATATTAGTTAGTTACATATAGTAACACTAAGTTAAAAAAACCATAAAGTAATCGTATTAAATACTAAGATTAGTTATTCACTGTTACTATGTGTAACACTAAGATTAGTAACTTATTCACATAGTTATATGTGTAACACTAAGATTAGTTTAAGTATAAAACTAATCTTATTTATATATATATATAAATAAGATTAGTTTTATACTTAAACTAATCTTAGTGTTACA
>DQSS01000248.1 GCA_015663165.1 Arcobacter sp.
GCTTTTTTATAATCCATTATAAAAAATCCTTTGTTTCCTTATATAGTACCTAAGTTTAGTGAAGTTTTTAAACCCCCGATAGTTTCATTAAGCCACATTTGATAACGAATACAAATAATTAGTTGTTGAAGCACTTAAAGATAACACAATAAGAACAATAAATATTTTTACAATTACACTATATTGAGAATTCATAATTTTCCTTATTCTATTTTCATTAGATTATATTCTAAAAGAAAAAAGCCCTATTGTTAAATAGGGCTTTTTTCAGAAGATTAAATACTACTATTTAACCATTGCTTCTAATTCTTCTTTTGATACTTTATTGAAGTTAAGATATTTATAAACTTCATCAGTCATTTCAGGAGTAATTTTATTTTGTACAATTTCTAAGTACTCTGCGGCAGTTGGTAATTCACCTTTTAAAGCAACAACAGCAGCTAATTCAGCAGAACCAAGATAAACTTGAGAACCTTTTCCTAGTCTATTATCGAAGTTTCTAGTTGATGTTGAGAATACCCATGCATTTTGGGCAACAGCAGCTTGGTTACCCATACATAAAGAACAACCAGGTATTTCAGTTCTTGCACCAGCTATACCAAAGATAGAGTAGTAACCTTCTTCTTGAAGAGTTTTCTCATCCATTTTAGTAGGAGGACATATCCATAGTTTATTTTTAACAGTACCTTCACCTTTTAAGATTTCACCAGCAGCTCTAAATAGACCAATGTTAGTCATACAAGAACCAACAAATACTTCATCAATTTTAGTTCTTAAACCTGCTTCTCTAATTTCAGTTAATGTTTTTACATCATCTGGATCATTAGGACAAGCTAAAATTGGTTCTTTGATTTCATTTAAATCAATGTTAATAGTTGCAAGATACTTAGCATCTTTATCAGCTTCCATTAATACACCATTTTTAATCCATTCTTTCATCTTGTCTGCTCTTCTTTGTAAAGTTGCAGCATCACTATAACCTTGAGCAATTAACTCTTCGATTAATACAATGTTTGATTCAAGATATTCAACAATTGGTTCTCTGTTTAATTTAACAGTACATGCAGCAGATGATCTTTCAGCTGAAGCATCAGTTAATTCAAATGCTTGTTCACATTTTAAATCAGGTAAACCTTCAATTTCAATAACAGTTCCAGCAAAGATATTTTTCTTACCTTTTTTCTCAACAGTTAATAAACCATCTTTGATTGCTTGATGAGGAATAGCATTAACTAAATCTCTTAAAGTAATTCCTGGTTGCAATTCTCCAGAGAACTTAACTAAAACAGATTCAGGTACAGTTAAAGGCATCATACCTGTAACTCCTGCAAATGCAACAAGTCCAGATCCAGCAGGGAAAGATATACCAATTGGGAATCTTGTATGTGAATCAGCACCAGTACCAACAGTATCAGGCAAACATAATCTATTTAACCAAGAGTGAATAACACCATCACCTGGTCTAAGGATAAACCCTTTTCTTGATGTCCAGAATTCTGGAAGCGTATGTTGTAATTTAATATCAGCAGGCTTTGGGTAAGCAGCTGTATGACAAAAACTTTGCATTACCATATCAGCACCAAAGTTAAGTGCAGCTAATTCTTTAACTTCATCTCTTGTCATTGGTCCTGTTGTATCTTGAGAACCAACAGTAGTTGCGATTGGCTCACAGTACATACCAGGTTTAACACCCTCAACACCACAAGCACGTCCTAGCATTTTTTGTGCAAGCGTATATCCAGTACCATCATCTGTTGGTTGTGCAGGAACTATAAAAATATCTCCAGCATCCATACCTAATGCTTCTCTTGCTTTTGCCGTAAGACCTTTACCAATAATTAATGGAATTCTTCCACCTGCTCTCATCTCATCTGGTAATGTATTTGGAGAAAGTTCAAATCTACTTACTATCTTTCCATTCTTTTCAATTACACCATCATAAGCTTTAACAGTAATAACATCACCAGTTTCAAGTTCACCTACAGGAGCTTGAATTGGTAAACATCCTGAATCTTCTGCTGTGTTAAAGAAAATTGGAGCAATAATATCACCAATAACAATACCACCAGTTCTTTTGTTTGGAATACCATCTATATCAACACCCATGTGCCATTGAACTGAATTGATTCCTGATTTTCTTGAACTTCCTGTTCCAACGACATCACCAACATATGCTAAAGGGTGACCTTTTTTCTTTAATTCTACCATAGTATCAAGTGGATTTTCCATTCTATTTACTAAAAATGAATTTGCATGTAATGGGATATCTGCTCTTGTAAATGCTTCAGAAGCTGGAGATAAATCATCAGTATTTGTTTCACCTGGAATTTTATATACTGTTACAGTTGATTCTGCTGGGATTTCAGCTTTATTTGTAAACCATTCAGCGGCAGCCCATGATTCTATAACTGATTTAGCATGTACATTACCAGAGTCCATTAATGCTTTTACATCATTAAATGAATCATATACAAGTAAAGTATTTTTAAGTTGAGTTGCTGCAACATCTGCAATTTCTTCAATTTTAAGAGCTTCAACTAAAGGAGTAACATTAAATCCACCTAACATTTTACCTAAGATATTACATGCTTTAGAAGGATCAATAGCATCACAAGAAACTTTTCCTTGCACTACATCGTTTAAGAATGCAGCTTTAACATAAGCAGCATCATCAACACCAGCAGGAATTTTGTTTTCGAACATGTTCATAACATAATCAGATTCTACAATTGGAGATGCTTTTAATAATTCTACTAACTCAGCAACTTGTTCTGCTGTTAAAGCTAATGGTGTAACACCAAGCTTTGCTCTTTCTTCTGTGTGTGCTTTATAATTTGCAACTAAACTCATGTATAAGTCCTTTTAATAAATTTTATTTTCAAGGCTTATTTTATCAAATTGAACTATTAAATAAGCTGAAAAAAGATAGTTGATATTTTATTGATGTGTAGATTTTACACTTTATTGTAGTTTTGTGTAATTTGCTGAAATTTGTGTAACAAAGTGTTACACATTGTTTGAAATAGTTATTTAGATACTTCTAAATAACTATTTCAAATACCGCCCCATCATCTTCATTGTAAGCATCTATTGTTCCATCATTTTCTAAGACAATTTTTTTAGCAATATTAAGACCAACACCCATACCAGAAGATTCTTTTGTACTTTTAAATGGGTCAAATAAACTATCCATAATTTCTTCTGCTATTCCACCTGCGTTATCTTTGAATTTTACTTTTATTTTTTCATCAATATTTTCTACCGTAATAGCTAGACTTCTTGAATTAAAATCATCTTTTTTCATCAGTTCATCCATAGCATTGTTTATGATTACAATCCAAACTTGTTCTATTCTTTGTCTTTGGACATTCGTCATAAATGTTTCAGAATTCTGATCAAGTAATGTGTCGAATTTTTTGCCATTGATTGTAATGCTAGAAATGTGTTTTGATTTGCTGTAAGTCATCATTAAAGATACAACAATTGTAGCAAATAAATTATAATTCTCTTTTTGGGCTTTTGAACTTGAAGCAATCTCTTTCATAGAAGCTATGATATTTTCAACTCTATGTAAACCATCAACTATTAAAGCCGTATCTTTTTTCATATTTGTTTTAATATCACTATCTTCTAAATCATCTATATCATATTGCATCATTTCAAATGTAGCTTTTATATATGTTAGAGGTGTATTTATTTCATGTGTTATTCCAGCAGATAGTTGTCCTAGTGCAGAAAATTTTGCATCTTCAAGCTTTTGGTCTTGTTGCTGTAAAACATGAAGTTCTAGTCTCTTTTTTTCTACAATTGGAAAAATATTTTTCTTAACAATTTCGACTTAATGAAAGAAATGGGTGCGTAAAAACTTAAGTAAGCTACGATAGAATAGTGGTTAAAAAGGGTTTAATTAGAATGAATTTTAAAAAAGTA
>DQSS01000252.1 GCA_015663165.1 Arcobacter sp.
ATGTTATTCTCCTTGACTTTTTAGTGGTTTAAGAAATCTTGGAAATATTATATCCATCTTCTTTAAGTGGATACCATGTTGGTGTAATCTACAAAAAAACAAGGTTACCCTGCGGTAAGTTAAGCTTTTATATTGTAAAATTACATAGATAAAAGTTCAAATTACCAAGTGCAAAGACCACCTTGTTTTTCAATTTGGGCGTTAGGCGTTAGAGTCAGTCGGTAGTTTATTATTTATTTAAGGAGTGTTTGATTGAATAAAAATTTAAATCTTTCAGGGCGAATAGCAACAGTTGTTTTCAGCGGTGGATTACTATTTGCCACAATGATCTATGTAGCGGTATCACTTTATGGGAAAGAACATTTGTTCAAACTAATTCCAATAAGTGATAACCGCGTCCTTGCTACTTCAATCTTTTTGGCAATTTCGTATTCCTTAGGAAGTTTAATTCGAACTCTACCAACTAATATAATCGATAAAGTATTTTTACCTCATAAAGGGGTATTCCCATACTATGATCAGCTAAGAAATAGAGTGCCTAAGTTAACTGATAATGGTTTATTTGACTCGATTAATATTGAGAAATATTTAGATATTTCTGAGGGTGATTACAAATTAATGAAATCTGTTGTTATACAGCGAAGTGACAGGTTGTCAAAACATTTGGAGCTGTTTGAGGAGAGTGTACGGCTTATTATCGGGTATTTATGGGCATCAATGCTTTCATTTATAGTGTTGATATTATATTTAGCTACTGACTATATATTCAGTATTTCTAGCTTTGACTATTTAAACTACGCTTTTTTGTCTATCTTTTTCGTAATTATACTTATATGTTCTCAAAGTATCTTTCGTGCCCGAACGAATGAGATTGTCTTTACAATATATGCCTATATTTCTGTAAAGTATTTTCATGTATCAGAAAATAATACATTCACAAGTGATTCTAATGGATAATTATGTAAGTTTTGGAGAACTATTAAATAAAATATCTAGGCTGACAGATTCAGAAAGTAATATTATTTTGATTGGAATTACAGGCCCTAGTGCCGTTGGTAAGACTACTATCGTAGATAGGATAAAGTCAAATATTACGACAAAAACTATTGCTCATTTGTCATTTGATGATTTCTTATCCTGCCAATATTTTGGCTCAAATAATAACTATAAAAGCGTTCCTAGGCTGTTACCTGAATATTTCCAAGTTGAGCGAGTTCTCCAAACACTCCAATCCATAAGAAAAACTGGTAAAGCAGATTACCTAGGGTATATACGAGGGAGTGGATGGGGAAAACAAAAAACAATAAACAAAGCTGATATTATAATCATTGATGGGTTGTTCCTAGATTCAACAATAATTGCACCTAAATTTAACTTTGATATTTTAATTCGCTGCGTAGCGCCACCTGAAATAATCGAGTCTCGAAGAATTCAGAGAGACTCTGTGCTTAACTTAAAATATGGAAATTTTCGTAAACTAGAAGAAAGTAAAATTGAATATAAAAATACTCTTGCGAGCTTTGATAGTTATGAAAAAATGGAAGATGTAGTTATCTTAGATATAGAAACAGACCATCTGATCTTTTCAATTGGAGGAACAACTACAAATATTTTTCGCAATGAGAATCTACAAGTAAGTATAAAGACAAAAGAAATCAGTTCATTTTCCAACTTATTGAGGTTGGCAGTAAATAATATCCCCGATTATTACTCTGTTGGTGGCTATATTATTGTTTGGCCGGGTCGTGGCAATTTCAAGAGAGGTATTGTTTGTGGGAGTGTATTGCTCAGCAAAGAAACATCTATCGATATTAGTCGACATTTCAACGCTGTTAACGCAGAGATAGGGAAAAATGTTGAATTAAAAGCTATTTCTATCATTTCAGATATGCAATCCCTAGCTTGGGGGGTTAAAAAACAATACGATAAAGCTAGCGTAAATAATTGCATAGTGATTAATTTTGGCACAGGGGTTGGGTGTTCCATAATACATAATGGTGAGATTCTTGAACGGCATGGAAAGTCAGGTTTACATTATGGGCAAATTGGACGATATATTTTGGTAGAAAACAAAAATAAAAAACTATGCTTCAAGAATACAATAGACGGCTCAATACCGCAGTATAATAAAATAAAATTCACACGATTAACTGATTATATTAGAAAAAATATTGAATCTGATGATCTAGGAATATTTATAGGTGATGTGATTTCTCTTCTAATAAAAGAGTATATTGTTGGTGCAGATTATTCTATTTTTTTGTCTGGAGGTATAATAGCATTATTAATGAAAAAAAATATTCAGGTAAAATCTTATTTAAACAATCAAGTGTTTTATGTTGAAGATTATAAAAGAATTGAGGTAACAGGAGCTATATCAGCATTTCAAAACAACAAAACTACATTTATCAGTGAACATATATAATATGCTGATTATAGAGATCACACAATATCAATAGCCTAACAAGAACATCAAGAGGGACTTACTAACTCAGCGGTTTGCATAGTTGTGTGCATTCTATAAACGTCATCGGACTGTCGTCCTCAGCGTTTTTAATCCGTAAGCCCCTTATGTAGGCGTTAGGTCACGATAATGGGAAAGAAATACACAAAAAAAGAAACCGACTTCTGGGGGAATGAAAAGGAAGTCCATTATGAAGATGGCGAGAAAGTTGGAGAGACCAAACACAGAGAGACATTCTAACTAAGGGGTCAGACCCCTTATAGGGATAAAACTTAAACTAATCTTCACAAAAAATATGCTAGACTTCCATCAATCCCAAAAAA
>DQSS01000105.1 GCA_015663165.1 Arcobacter sp.
TATAAAAAAGTCTGTTTGCCCTTCATTTTCAAATGTAGTCTCCGTATCCAAATCAAAATCAACTGCTTCAATTATTGTTTCATCATCTATTCTAAGATCTTCTTGTTTCTTTATTTCACTCATATTATTAAACCATCAAAACTTTCACAATCTCACCTGATTTTACATCTGATGAATTTTCATCTTGCATTATAAGTGCAACATTCCCAATCATATTTGTCAAAATAGCACTTGTACCACTCTTTTTACCATCAAAGTTGGCATAATATTTTCCATCTTTTAAGTTTATATTACAAGCGGTAAAAACAGTTTTATTTGTTTTCTTTGGAAAATTTTCTTCTAAAATAGCATCCAGAAATACTAAAGATTCATCAGCCCCATTAAATTTAAAAATTAAAGGTAATACATAAAGTAAAAATGTCACAGTAGAACTATAAGCAAAACCAGGAAGTCCTACTATAAATTTATCATCTTTTTGTGCAATAATTATATGTTGTCCTGGCTTTATATTTACACCTTGATATAATACTTTTGCACCAATTTCATCTTTAATAATATCTTTTACAAAATCATAATCTCCAACAGAAACACCGCCTGTGGTTACAACAATATCCGAATTCTCCAAAGAAGATTTTATTAGATTTAATATAGAAGTTCTATCATCTTTGACTACACCTTTTTGATGTACCTCTGCACCATATTGTTTTGCTATTGATTCAAGTGTTAGATGATTTGAGCTTCTTATTTGAGAATTGTTTGTTTGCTCTTCTCCTAAATCTAAAATTTCACTTCCAGTACTAGCAATAGAAACTATAGCTTTAACATAAACTTCTACTTGTACTATATTAAGACTAGCCATAACACCTATTTCACTAAAAGATATTTTTGTACCAGCTTTTATAAGCACCTCATCTTTAGTATAATTTTCACCTATTTTTCTAGTAGCAAATCCAAAAGGTACAGTTTCATTTATAATAATAGTTTCATCTTTTACCGTAACATTTTCAATAGGAATAAGAGTATCACTACTTTTTGGCATAAGCGAACCTGTAAAAGTTTTGATACAGTTTGACTTACTTACTTCTGTTGATATTTCACTACCTGCTGGATTGTAATCTATTATATTTAACTTTCCTAAGGCTAAATCTTCATGTCTTACAGCATATCCATCCATAGCAGAAGTGGGAAACTCAGGACTAGAAGAAGAAGCTATAATATGTGAAGCTAAGGTAAAACCTATTGCATCTGTTAAAAAAAGTTTTTTTGTTTTTTTGTTTTGTAGTTTAATATCATTTAAAATTTGTATAGATTTATCATATGAAATAAATCCTCTTTTAATATCACAAGCCATTTAAATCCTTATTATTTATAAATAAAATATTATATCCAAAATTTTCAAACATTAAGTTTCCATAGATATATTTTATGAATTATAGTGATGCACATTCTTCTGGAGCTTCATAAGAACGAGTTGCATAGATATAATCATACAAAAAGAAATTGTTAGTATACTTATCTGAAGCAAATGCATATACAGCAGATACTTTGTATTTTCCTAATGAGGGAGATAATCCTTTTTTAGATGATACCCAAACTATACTTGAACTGCCTCACTTTTTCTTATATATTGTTTATACACAGGAAGAGCAACACCAGCTAATGCTGCAATAATAGAAACTACTATCATCATCTCAACTAAAGTAAATGCTTTTTTATATTTCATTACTTTTCTTTACCTATAACTTTTTAATCTTCTCTATCTCATCTCTTATACGAATAGCTTCTTCAAAATTTAAATCTTTTGAAGCTTTTTTCATCTGCTTATTTAGTTCAAGAACCATCTTTTGCCTTTCGCTTGCTGGCATTTTATTTAATCTATCAGCTTTAAGATATATATCTCCATATTCTTCAACTTTTAAGTCTTCATCAAGTCTTCTTATCGTTGTTTTGGGTATGATACCATGCTTTTTATTATGCGTTTCTTGAATCTTTCTTCTTTCATTTGTAGTATCAATAGCAAACTTCATAGAATCTGTAATTCTTTTTGCAAAAAGCAATACTCTTCCATTTACATTTCGAGCAGCTCTTCCCATGGTTTGGACTAAAGAAGTTTTAGACCTTAAAAATCCTTCTTTATCTGCATCTAAAATTGCCACAAGTGAAGCTTCTGGAATATCTAAACCTTCTCTTAAAAGATTTATACCAATAAGCACATCAAATTTTCCAAGTCTAAGCTGTCTTATGGTTTGATTTCTCTCTATTGCATCTATCTCCGAGTGCATATACTTCACTCTAATACCTAAATCACTATAATATGAAGCTAACTCTTCTGCCATTTTTTTAGTAAGAACAGTTACCAAAACTCTTTCATTTTTAGCTGTAACTTTTTTTATTTCATCGAAAAGCTTTTCAACTTGAAATTCACTATCAACTATTTCTATTTCAGGGTCAAGTAATCCAGTAGGTCTTATGATTTGACGAGCAATAACACTGGACATCTCTAATTCTAAATCTTGTGGTGTAGCAGATACAAAAAGAAAACTAGCTTTTTTATTTATATATTCATCAAACTTTAAAGGACGATTATCCAAAGCAGATGGAAGTCTAAAACCATAATCAACCAAAACAGTTTTCCTACTTCTATCTGCTGCGTGCATACCTCTAAACTGCGACAATGATACATGAGATTCATCAACTATCAATAAATAAGGTCTGTTCATAGACTCAAAATAATCTATTAGTGAGTATGGAGTATCCCCCTCTTTCTTATCAGTAAGTAACCTTGCATAATTCTCAATTCCTTTACACATACCAGTACTCTCTAACATTTCTAAGTCAAATTCAACTCTTTGTTTTAGACGCTGATATTCTACAAGTTTATTTTGCTCATGAAGTTCGGCTAATCTTTCCCCTAGCTCATCTTCAATAGATTTAATTGCAATAGCTAGCCTATCTTGAGAAACAACAAAAGGATTTACACTGTATACAATGGCATCTGTTAAGCTTTCTGTTTTCTTATTTGTTAAATATTCATGCTTAGTTAAAGATTCAAGCTCGTCACCAAAAAACTCAATACGAATAAACTCTTCTTCAAAATAAGCAGGGAAAATATCTACAACATCTCCATTTACTCTAAAATCTGCTCTATCAAAAAACTTATCATTTCTCTTATATCCCATATCCACAAGCTTGTGTAAAAGTTCTCTTTGAGAATACTCTTGCCCTACTTCTAATTTTTGTACATTTTTTTTATACTCAACAGGAGAACCTAAACCATAATTAGCAGAAACTGATGCAACACAAATAATATCATCAAAAGTAAGAAGTGAAGCAGTAGTCGAAAGTCGCATTCTCTCTAACTCACTATTTATAGAAGAATCTTTTTCTATAAACAGATCTTGCCTAGGTATGTAAGCCTCAGGCTGATAATAATCATAATAAGATATAAAATACTCTACATGATTATCAGGGAAAAAACCTCTAAATTCAGAGTATAGTTGTGCTGCTAAGGTTTTGTTATGTGTCATAATCAAAGTTGGCATTTGAGTAGCTTCAATTATCTTAGCCATGGTGTAAGTTTTTCCTGAACCTGTCACACCTAACAAAGTGTTGTATTTATTACCTGCAACAATACTTGCTGTTAATTGTTCTATTGCTTCTGGCTGATCTCCTGCTGGAGTATATGGTGTGTTTACTTTAAATGGTGTCATGTGGTAGATTATATCTAAAAGGAGTTATTTATTTGGTTATGTGCTTTTATTTTTATTTTTTTATTTTTTCTGCAATAGCTAATTTTTTCTAAATTATATCAAAAATTTAAACTATTTAGCTATACTACCATCAATGAAAGATGATTTTGGTTACATCTTTAGTTTGCTTTATACTGATAACTCTTTACTAACGGTAAAGTTCACCTAAAAATCAAACTTATTATTAGATTTTCGACCACCATTGAAATATGGTGTATTAAATAAAAGGATTCTCAATGGCAGAATTAGTAAATGGAACAGTAAAATGGTTCAACAGTGAAAAAGGTTTCGGATTTATCGAACAAGAAAATGGTGGAA
>DQSS01000141.1 GCA_015663165.1 Arcobacter sp.
ATGGCTCTTTGATGTCCAACATTTCTTTTTAGCTTGAGAACTATTCCTTCAAGGCCACTTCCATGTATAGTATCAATATTTACAGGTTCTTTAACCGACCCATCATCTACCGCAACAATGAAAACATCATTGTTAAAACAACTTGACAATTCTTTAAACAATTTTATTGATGCCTCTGTATCTTCATAAATAGGAGTTACCACAATTAACTTTTTTGTTAATATTTCATTCATTCTATTTCTTTTCCTTTATAAACTTGAATTGATAAGGTTTTATTTCCTTGATCGTGGAACCATGTCACTAATTCTTGAACCATTGAAAATGTTACAATGTTTTCGCCTATATTCAAGTTATCTATTACTATCTCAATTTCAAAACTTTTACCGGCATCAATACTATAAGGAAGATAAATTCTTTTGTTATACCCTCTTTGAATATTTATTGATTTATTCTCTACCTTATAAGAAAGCGCTAAACCATATTTACCATTAAATCCAGCAAGCCATGTTTCCCTTCCAGTATTTGTCACCTTTAAAACTACACTATTTGTTTTGTGATTATAGGGTGTTATTAGTTGATATTTAACTTGTGGATTAACTAATACCTTATTCATAGACATAAATTCAGGATAAATCATATCAGATACACAGGTAAAGGAGGAAAAAGAATCTTTTATTTTATCCAATTTTAGCATACAAGGATAATTTTTATTATTAACTTCTACCTTTATGGGAATCTCTTCTTTTGTTTGGATAACTCCCGATAGGTGTTCCCCTTTTAATCTACCAAGAAATACTGTCCTATCACTATTTGTATAACCTGTGACAACAAACTTCCATAAACTATTTTTCAGCCTTTCATTAAGAGAAAAAGTTGTTTTCATACTCTCTGCATAAGAGTAAAGAATTACTTTCTTATTTTCATAAACTTTTTGAAACTTTCTTTCTTGATTTAATGCTTGAAATATATTGGCATGTATAAACTTATCCTTTTCTAATAAAATGTACTTGAACCCTAGCTTTTGCATACGCTGAAAGAGCTTATTAGTTAAAATAAAGTCACTTTGACTGTTTACATATTCAAGCTCAATCTCAGAAACAAAGGTTGGATTAAATCCACTGTATATGTCTAAAATAGGAAACTGACAATTAACATCTTTCATTCTTCTAATTATGTCAAAAATTTCAGGTGCTTTAAATTCATACAAGGGAAATATAAGTGTAGCCTCATGGTTAATAATAGACAATACCTTCTTATCAATTAAGTTGTTTTGATAAATATACTTTAAAGATGGAACATTTATCTGAAATAAAGTTATTGACAAACCAGCCATAAATATAAAAAAAATGTACCTAATTTTCTTCAGTTCAAGTGTAGATAAAACTAAAACAATAAACATTGAGATAAGTGTAATCGAGACAAGTATAAAACGACCCGGTGTTCTAATCGAATCAAAACCAGGGATATATGTAAAGAAAAACTTGAAGATATGAGGTTCTTTTAAAAAAAACAAAAAAGACAATATCACTATACCAAGTATTAGTTTATTTTTATTTGTTTTCATCAAGAAAATAGCAATTACAAATAACAATAAAATAGGAAACCCTATAAAAATAGCTTTTTCGCCTATATTAATTACAAATAAATCATTGAATGAAGGAATAAAAGTTAGTACTTCACCATACGTCCGATGACCTGTCAATTTCGAGGTATAAAGATAAGGGATTAGAAGTACAATAGTAGGAATGCTAAATGTAATTATTGAAATCCATATCCGTTTAAAGAATAACACTTTATTATCCAACAAATATATATAATATACAGGCGTAATTAGCATAAGTAAAACTAGTAAAATAAATCCAGTTTGTACACCAATGTAAAACTGATAAGAGATAGAAAAACCAAATAAAATAAAATATCTAACTTTTAATGTACTCAGAAGCTTTTCTAGAATAAACAAAGATATTGGTATTAAGTATAAAGACAGAAGCTGTAAATGCCCTCCTAAAAGATCCAAACTAGGAAGAGAAAAAGTAAATATACTCGCGCCGATAATCGGTATATAGAATCTTTCCCTAGTACTTATAAATTTTGAATTTTTTATATATAAATACATTAAGATATAATTTAAAAAATAAGAAGTTATTATCCATAAATTAAATGATAGTAACGGATTATTAGTAAGTACATAATAAGGTAAGAACACCATCTGATTTCCAAATAAATTATCTGAAAAAGCCAATGAGTTTTGAAAGGGAAAGGCAACCGGTAAGTTGTACACTGAATTCCAAGAAACTTGCCCAAGAATATAGTCTGCCCCCCATTTTAAAAAATATAAGTTAAGTGCAGGGTCACCATCATTAAATAGTATTTTTGTATTTAAATTAAATATAAAATCTTTGTAAAACAGGCTAATAAGAACTAAAAATATTAAGGTAGGAATTATTTTATTATTTTTTGCCTTCTCTACATAATCTAAACTATTCAATTGCATTTATTCTCCACTTCTAATCTAGATATTAACTGATGAGCACTCTCTTCCCAAGTAAGCCAAGGCATATCATCAGATTTAATGTGCTTACCATTTTTATACAACTCTAACCAACCTTTTATTGCATCTTCCAAAA
>DQSS01000005.1 GCA_015663165.1 Arcobacter sp.
AAATTTGACCTTACCTTGGTAGGTGTTGGACGTGAATTAGACTCAAAACTTATGGACACAATTTTAAAAGAGAACCGTGAACGGTTTAATGTTGAAATGGTTTATAAAAAAGGAGCAATGAAAGGGTGCATAAGAGCTTTAGGAAAGAACAAAGCTGTTGGTATTTTAATTGACCAAGCCTTACCCAAAGAACAATCTATTGATGTAAAGTTCTTTGGAAAAAATGCAACTCATACCCCTATTACTTCTATTTTATCACGTAAGTTTGGTATAGATTTAATTCCTGCTTTTATTTCGACTGATGATTATCAAAACTATCATGTCAAAATTTATGACCCCATAGAGAGCATAAAAACAGAAAATCAAGAGGAAGATTTGGCTACTCTTACACAATTACAAGCAGATGCCATGCAAAGAGCCATAGAGACACATCCTAAAGAGTGGTTTTGGATGCATAAACGTTGGAAAGGTTTTAATGTTCAATACTAAAATAAAAAAACTGCTCTATTTTACACTGTTAAGTCTTGCTATTTTAAGTCTTTTGCGTTTTGCTTTATGGCTACTTTATATTGATGATTTTTCAACGCTTAACAGTTTAGAAACACTTAAATCATTTGGAATGGGATTAAGGATTGACTTAATCAGCATTGCTACCCCCTCAGCCATTTTTATCTTAATTCTTTTTCTTCCTTTTAAATTTACCAATAATCAAAAATTTCAAAAAGTAATTGTCTATATTTGGTATATTATACTCCTCTTAATTACTTTTGTTATTTTAGCCGACTTGGTATATTTCCAATTTGTACACAGGCATGTAGGTAGTGAAATTACTGCCATGGGTAATGACATGGGATTACTTATTGAAATGTTATTTGAGTATAAATTCTTACTATTATTCTTCGTTTTTTTTGCAAGCATACTCTTTTTTATAGTTAAACATATTGCTCGTATCTCAACCGTATATTCTTCTTATTCTTATCTCAAAAGCATTGGCGTATTCTTATCGGTGACACTTCTTTTATTAGGTGCAATTAGAGGAAAAATTCAAGGTAAACCATTCTCCATTTCAGATGCTTTTGTTGTTAATAAAACGGCTTCTGGAAATCTTGCATTAAATGGGTTCTATACACTTTATAGAACCCTTGCTAAATCAAAAAAGAAAAAAACTTACCATTTTTATGATGATACAGAAGCTTTACAAAGGACTCAATCATTATTGGCATCAAATCTTTTTAAGTTTAATTCTGAGAAATATCCTTTAGTACGAAAACTTCATGAGAAATCTAAACAAAAAAAACATAATGTTGTCATTATTTTACTTCAAAGTTGGAGTGCTAAATATGTAGACAGCTTTGGAGGCAATAATCTAAAAGTCACGCCAAATTTAGATAAATTAGCAAAAGAAGGACTCATGTTTCCAAACTTCTATGCAAATGGACAACGAAGCATAGAGGGAATAACAGCTCTTTTTACAGGTATTCCCGTACTTAAAGACTTTAGTTTTTTAGGTTCAGGACTTGAACTCTCTAACCTAAGCTACCTAGGTACACTGGCAAAAGAAAATAACTACAGTACCCTCTCTATGCAAAGTTCAAAACGTGGTTCATTCAGAATTGATTCTATTTCAAAATTTGCTGGATTTGACAGCTATTTTGGAGCAGAAGACATGCCTTTTATTGGAGATGAAGATAAAAATGTAAAACCAAGATTTGGTACATGGGATGGAAATAGGTATGACCTTTTACATAAAAAACTCTCTACTCAAAAAGAGCCTTTTTTATCTTTTTCCTTCACTTCAACAACACATACACCTTTTTACAGTCCAGGGAAAAAGTGGGAAGCCTACTCTCACAACAACAAAAACCTATTTGGTTATTTAAACACTTTAAAATATGCTGATGATAAACTCGGACTTTTTATGGAAAAAGCAAAAAAAGAACCATGGTTTGACAATACAATCTTCATATTTATGGCTGACCACACCATAGGTTTTGGAAATGATGCTGGTATATTTAAAGACACCAACATCTCCATTGAGAACAGAGACCTAGAGGAGATGAGAATTCCTCTTGTTATCTATGCTCCAAAAATATTTGAACCACAAGTTATTGAAACCGTAGGTTCACAAGCAGATATATTGCCCACACTAGTGGATATGCTTCAATGGAAAGGGAATTTCTCTACACTCTCTAACTCTCTTTTAACACCTTCATCTAAAGCATTTGCTCTTTTTAATTCTGGTCAAACTATTGGTATGGTAAATAACAGTGGATACATCAAACACACTTTAGATAAAAAACTAGAATTGACAGGAGATGAAACCATGGAAAAAGACATACTATCCATGTACCAAACAAGCTCTAAACTTTTACAAACAAATAAATGGTATAAAAATGACAAATAATAATTTTTCACTTTTATTTAAAATGAATTTACTATTCTCAATACTTCTATTTTTACTATTTTTACAATATAACAGTAACTATAATATTATAAACTTAACAATAACCACACTTGGAGCAATTTCAAGTGCCACCATTCTCTATGTCTTACTTTTTGTTTTACTCTTTCTTTTTAGTTTTACAAAAAAGTTTGTGCTTTATCTTTCTGCTTTTGTTTTCACGCTTGTAAACATAGGACTCATTGTAGATTTTTTCATATTTAAACTCTATAAGTTCCACATCAATGCAATGGTTTTAAATATTTTAACCTCGCCAGATGCTATGGATTCCATTCAATTGGGTCTTATGCCCATTGTACTCTTCCTATTTTTCATCATCACACTCATAAGCTTTGAACTCTATCTTATAAAGAAGCTTCTATCTTCGGATATAGTAAAAAAATCCACCTTAAACAAAAGACTAAACAAACTAATAATCCTACCTCTTTTTCTCATTGTACTCAGTGAGAAAGTGACCTATGGTCTCTCTTCTCTTTTTAACAAAAGTGAAATTGTCTCTAAGTTTAAAGTCATTCCTCTCTACCAACCTTTAACTTTTAATCGAATGGCTAAAAAATATTTTGATTATATACCGAAACAAGAGATACAAAATACCATTAATATCAATGCTAATTTAAACTACCCACTTCAGAAACTAAAACTTAAAGAGAATCCCAATACATTTAATATCTTTATTATTGTTTCTGATTCTGTTCCTTCTAGTGCAGTCAATGGGAAAGTAACACCCAACGTTGAAGCTTTTAAGAAAGACTCTTTAGTTTTTGAACAACATTACTCAGGAGGAAATGCCACACGTTTTGGGATTTTCTCACTCCTCTACGGTCTAAACTCAACTTATTGGTTCTCTTTTTTAAATGCCCAAAGAGAACCTGTACTTTTTGAAACGCTTAAGAAATTAGATTATGAAATAGACATCATTTCCTCTACTAACACCAATTGGCCAGAGTTTAGAAAGACTTGTTATGTTAATATTCAAGAACATATTAAAGATGATTTCAAAGGCTCACCTTGGGAAAAAGACAGACAAAGTACAAACTATTTTTTAAGTAAAGTAGAAAAATACAGTAAGCAAAACCCCATCTTCTCTTTTACTTTTTTAGATGCTCCCCACGGCTACTCTTCACCTGATGACTACAACCCGTTTAACGCCACGGACAACGAGATAAACTATGTCACCATGAGTAAAGATAGCGCTGCCCTTGAAAATGCAAGAAAAATTTACCACAATTCTGTTCACTACAATGATAAACTTTTTGGAGAAATGATGGCTAAATTAAAAGAGCAAAAGCTCTATGAAAACTCACTCATCATCTACACTTCTGACCATGGTCAAGAGCTTTATGAGTATGGTAACTTTGGACATAACTCTTCATTTTCAAGAGCCCAAACAGGTACACCTTTACTCATAAAACTACCCAAAAATCTAAAAGAAAAACTCAATATTTCTGCCAACATCAACACCAAACTAAGCAGTCACAATGACATTGTCCCTACTCTACTTTCTCTCATTGGTGTTACAAACCCCTCAACAGACTACAGCAATGGTCAAAATTTATTTGATAAGAACTACCACAGAGACTACGTTTTTAATGCCAACTGGAATAACAATGCTATAATCACAAAAGAGTTTACTTATGTCTTTTCAAATCTTCCGAACAAGATGTTTAAGAATGAAATACGAAAAAATATAGACTATAAAAAAGTGAAAAATATGAAAGCAGATAGCCAAAAGGTTTTGAGTATTATGAATGAGAATAGAAGGTTTTTGAAATAGATGACAAAAGAAAATCAAAAGTATAATTTATTTATTGTACGTTCCCCTTTACAATTTATTAATGCCATTGAAGCAAAACATCATTTTAAAACCCAAAATAATATTTTATGTCTTATCCATAATACCTCTACGGTAAACTCCAAACAGATGAATCAACTATTAACCTTAACAACTTGGGATAAAACTCTCGAGTTAAATCATGATAACAGTAAAAATAGTCTATTTAACAATATAAAATTTATAAAAAACATTCTTAAGTACCAATTTAACTATATTTTTACAGGACACCTTGGCAATATTAATATTGCTTTAATTTCTTCATTAATGACAGAAGATATATTTTTAATTGATGATGGAACAGCGACCATAGCACTACATGAAAGCATATTAAATCCTAAATATCAAAAAAAAATTACTTTAAATAATTTAATTCGTGAATATCGTTTTAAAATTTTTGGATTAAAATGTAATATCAAAAATCTAAAAATTAATTATTTTACATTTTTTAATATAACTCCCCATTTAGATGAAAAAATAATTAAAAACGAATTTTTATTTTTAAAAAACAACTTTAAAAAATCGACCACCGAAAGTCAAAACACTGTTTATCTTTTAGGTCAAAACTTAGTAGAAATAGCTGCGATGCATGAAGATATTTATATTGGATATCTAAAAAAAATCATTAACTACTATCAAAATGAAAAAATCATTTATTATCCTCACCGTTCTGAAACAATTACTCCAAAGTATCAAGTTCTAGAAAAAAGTAATTTTATAATTAAAAAAGTTACCCAAGCAATTGAAATAGAATTGTTAAACAATAATAATGAACCCCAACACATAGCTTCATTTATTTCAAGTGCTTTGTTTTCCCTACATAATATCTTTCCACAAGCGACAGTGACATCATTTATTCTTGATGTAAATGATTTATTATCGCACCAAGAAGAAATTAAAATGCTTTATAAAAATCAAGATAAGAATATTAAACAAATTAATTTATAAGAATAATAGGAGAATTTTTGAGCCAAATACTAAAACTAATAGGACGAGAAAAAGAACTTTTCACAGAAGATATTAAAGGTCATAATAAAGAGTTAAAAACAATAATCTCTTCA
>DQSS01000319.1 GCA_015663165.1 Arcobacter sp.
ATCAATTAGATTTAGCAATAGAAAAATGTTACAGAAACAAACCATTTGAAAATGATGAAGAGAGACTTGAATATCTTTTTAAATTTTATGAAGAGATGATAAAGGCGGAGGGTAAATAGATGGAATATCTACAATTTTCTTCTCTTACAGAAAAGGACTTTGATGAAATTATCGTTGATGCAGGAGGGAGAAGATATACAGATGATTTAAAGATTCAAGAATTAAATTGTGATTATATTTTGGAAGATGTTGTAATAGAATTAAAAATAATAGAAGAAGAACCTTTAGGAAAAAAAGAAAAACAACAAAAATTTATTGAGCTTTTTCCTGCCAATGCTGATACCGTTATACTTTATCCGTCAGAAGAACAAAAATACAAGTATTTTAAAATTTTAGAATCTCCTATTCAAAAAGCACTTAAAAAAGCATCTAAACAACTTCAAGAATCTGCAAAAAACATCAATGCGAAATTAAGAATAGCAATTATTATGAACAATGGGCTTTATATGGTATCAAAAGATGAATTTAGAGAAATGGCTATTAAAAGAGCAAAAAATGATACATCTGGCATTGATATTTTAATTGTATGTAGTATGTATTATTATTCTGATAAGTTTGATATGAGAATATTTTTCGATTTTTATGATATTGAGATTAATAATATAGAGTATAAAAATAAAAAACTTATTATAGATAAATTAAGACTCGCTTGGAATAGCAAGACTGAAAAATATATGACAGAACAAATGTCAAATATGAACCTAAGTAGAAGTAAAGAACCTATTCAAGATTTATTTTTTGAATCAAATGGAATAAGATATGTTAAGCCACCTATACAATGGGGAAAGTCTTCTGGTTTTTGGAAAGATGGTCGTCCAAGAGAGGATAGCAGACAAAAAGAAACCATCCCTGATATTATAGTTTTACCTGTATTTGATGAAGTATCATATCATTATGCAAAAAAGTATATTATACAGAAAGAGTTATTGCAAAACTCGTTGAAAGACTATTTTAAATGGATAGAAGATAATCCAATAAAGAGTGAAAGTAAGTTCAAAGTTGTTGTATATATTGCATTAACTAAAGAAGATTTACATAACAATAAACATCCATTTAGTATCAATGATATTCAAAAATGTGCTAATTTAAGATATGAAACTCTTTTTAAAAAAATCCAAACAAGCATGATTGAGTATTCAGATAAGATTGATAAGGGAAATTTTATTTTACTAGAAACACAAGAAATTGGCATAAATCAAGCAAATGATATAGCATACATTTCTCATATTGAAGATGATAAAAAACAAAATTGGATTATTGAAGGTAAACATATTAAGTATGAGCATGCCGTAGCATTAGCTATTGCTTTGTGTTTAATAATAAAAGCAGAAAGAGTTTACTATATTCGAAATGAAGATTTTAAATGGAGTTAGGTAATGAATGAAAAATCTAAATTTAATGAACTTTTAAAAAATAGTGAAACCGAAGTATTAGAATTTAAAGAAGCAAAAAATGATTTTGATTTTAGAAAACTTGGTAAATATTTTAGTGCATTATCGAATGAAGCTAACCTTTTAGGAAAAGATGAAGCTTGGCTTATATTTGGTGTAAATGATGATAAAACAATTGTAGGTACAAATTATAGAGCAAATCAAGAAAGTTTGCATAGTTTAAAAAATGAGATAGCAAATAAAACATCAAATCGTATCACTTTTAAAGAGATATACGAGGTTCAAGCAGATGCTTGTAGAGTGGTGTTGTTTCAGATTCCATCCGCTCCTAGAGGCTTGCCTATATCTTGGGAGGGGCATTACTATGGTCGTGATGGTGAGTCCTTAAATGCTTTAAATATTGAAGAGATAGAAAGAATCAGGGAGCAAAATATTGATTATGATTGGAGTATCCAAATATGTGTCGATGCTACTATGGATGATTTATCAGATGAAGCTATAAAAAAAGCAAGAGAATTATATATACAAAAAAATCCAAAACTCAAAGATGAAATCTCAACATGGGATGATGAAACTTTTTTAAATAAAGCAAAAATTACTATAAAAAATAAAATAACAAATACTGCAATACTCCTTTTAGGTAAAAGTGAATCTGAACATTTTTTAACTCCAGCTATAGCAAAAATATCTTGGATACTAAAAGATAGAGATAATATAGCCAAAGATTATGAGCATTTTTCTTGTCCATTTATTTTAACTCTTGATGATGTATATAATAAGATAAGAAATCTAAAATATAGATACATGAAAGGTGATTCACTATTTCCTGAAGAAGTCGATAGTTATGATCCTTTTATCATAAGAGAAGCACTAAACAACTGTATCGCCCATCAAGACTATACAATGGGTGGCAAGATAAATGTAGTAGAGTTTGAAGATAGAAAATTGGTATTTTCAAACAAAGGAATATTTATTCCTCTAACTATTAAAAATGTATTGAAATCTGATTCGCCAGAGGAAAAATACAGAAATAAATTTTTAGCACAAGCTATGATAAACTTGAACTTCATAGATACTATTGGAAGTGGTATAGTTAAAATGTTCAAAATTCAAAGCCGTAAATATTTTCCACTCCCTGAATATAACTTTGAAAATGAAACTGTAAAAGTAGTGATTGAGGGGAAGGTTTTAGATATAAAATATGCTTCAAAACTAGCTAGTATGCCTGATTTGACTCTTGAAGAGATTATTTTACTTGATAAGATACAAAAAGGACATCAATTAACTGTAAATGAAGCAAAAATATTAAAAGATAAAGAACTTATTGAAGGGAAACGACCTAATTTATATATATCTTCAAAAGTTGCAAAAGAGACAGGGCAAAAAGATGACTATATGAAAAAAAGAGGCATAGA
>DQSS01000041.1 GCA_015663165.1 Arcobacter sp.
AACAATCCTTTTTTAACTCCTATAGTATCGTAGTTAGCTTAAGTTTTTAGGCACTCAGATTTTTCATTAAACCGCAATATCTAATGGAGCTGAATTACCTGAAAATCAGAAAAATATAGCCTCTAAAGTAACATCATTGGCATTTAAATATAAGTTTTAAATACTTATATTTAAAGCTAATTATTCTCTTTTTCCAACTTCTCTTTTTTCTTTTTAATTAAATCATCTCTTTTATTTTCTTGGTTTACTGCATCTTGTAAATCTTCTGTAGAATCAAAAAGTAATCCATCCATGTGTTTTTGACTATCATCAAATTGACCTTGATTTACTGCTCTTATAAATATAGCAAGTAAAGTAACACTGACAGCAATTCCAACAACTAACTCTAACCATAATATTCCACTATTCATCTATTTGCCTTTTTTATTATTTATTCTCATACTATTTCCAACAACCAACAATGAACTAAGACTCATAGAAAGTGCTGCAAATAGTGGTATAACAAAACCTGCAAGTGCAATTGGTATTGTTACAACATTGTATACTAAAGATATCATCAAATTTTGTTTTATAAATTTATATGTTCTTTTTGATATATAAAAACTTTTTTGCAGTCCTTCTAAACTATCATTTAAAATAACCACATCAGATACTTCTATAGAGATGTCAGAGCCATTTCCCATAGCAATAGATATATCAGCTCTACTTAAAGCTAAAGCATCATTTAGACCATCCCCTACCATCACTACACTTTTACCGTCATTTTTTAAAGATGTTATAAAGTTTGCTTTGTTTATTGGTGTCATTCTTGCTTTATAGTTTAATATTCCTAATTCATCTGCGATTCTTTTTACTACAGATTCGCTATCTCCACTACACATAATTACTTCTATATTTTGTTCTTTTAGATACTGTATTACTTCTTTTGCATCTTCTTTTATAGTATCTTCTAGTTCAAATGATGCTATTACTTTATCGTTTATAGTAAATTCATAAGAAGTGTGTTCTGTAAGTTCTGAAGATATGCCTCCAAAAAGATTGCTATTTTTATATATAGCGTTTAAACCTTTTGATGGTATTTGTTCAATTTGTTCTAATTCTAAATGTATAAGTTCATCGTATTTTCCGCTGATGTATTCTTTTATAGATACACTTACAGGGTGTGTTGAAGAATCTACAAGAGAATAAAGTAAATTTAACTCATTTGGATTTAATGATGAGATTTCGTTTATTACTTTTAGTTTTCCATGTGTAAGTGTTCCTGTTTTATCAAAAACTACTGTATTGGCTTTTGCAAATGTTTCAAGAAACTTAGCTTCTTTAAACAACAATCCTTCTTTAGAAAGCCAAGATATTCCAATAAGAGAAGCAATAGGAGTAGCAAGTGCTAAAGCACAAGGACAAGCAATAACAATAACAGATATAGAAATAATAAGTGCATTTTCAAAGTTACCATTGTATAAATACCAAGCTACAAATGCTCCCAACGCTAAAGATAAAATAGCAACAGAAAAATACTTTGAAAGTTCGTTTGCTGTTGCTTGAATCTTTGGTCTTGAGTTTAGCGAATCTTCTAGTAGTTCAACTATATTATTTAGTGTAGAATTTGCATAATTTTTAAGTGCTTTATATCTTATAACATTTGAGCTATTTATAGTTCCACTGTATATTTTATCGCCTATATCTTTACTTATAAGTCTTGATTCTCCACTTATGCTACTTTCATCAAAAGAAGATATTCCAGATATTACCAGACCATCTACACTTGCTTTTTCGCCACTTTTTACTTCAATTATATCTCCAACTTCTATTTTATCTAATGGTATAACTTTTTTTATACCATCACAAACAATAGTTGCTTCAAGTGGTATCTGTGATTTGATTTTATCCATCGTATCAACAGCACCTTTTTTACCTATAACTTCAAGATATTTACCTACAAGCACAAAAGTGATAATCATAGAAACACTATCAAAGTAACTATGCCCTGCCCCACCAAATAAAACATATAAAGAATATACATATGTTAAAGATGCACCAGTTGCTACAAGCAAGTCCATATTGATAATCTTATTTTTAAGACCATAGTATGCACCCTTAAAAAATACCCATCCAGAATAAAATAATACAGGAGTAGAGAAAAGGAACTCAGCCACATGAATTAGATGAACCATATCATCAGTCATACCCATAAAGAATCCAGAATATTTAGCAATACCTATCATCATGATATTCATAGAAGCAAATATAGCAACACTCATTCTTAAAAAATAATCTCTATTATTTGATGTAGCTTTTTTCTCACTATCTGTTCTATCGTATGGATATGCGTTATATCCGATACTTCTTATTTTATCTATGATTAAAGATAAAGCTATAGTATCTTCATCCCAAATTATTTTTGCTTTGTTATTTGTAAAGTTAATAGTTACATCATATATACCATCTGTATCACCAAGTATTTTTTCATTTAGCCAAATACATGCTGCACAATGTATTCCTTCAATTATCAAATCAACTGAAGAAAAACCATCTTTTGTAGTTTTGATATACCTTGTAGCAAAACTTTCCATATCAAAAGAAGAGCTATCATTTCCTACAGCTAAAGGAGCTGAGAGAGTATTTTTACCAACTTTATGATAGAAACTCTCTGTTAATCCATCATCTTTTAAAAGATGATATACACCTTGACAGCCGTTACAGCAAAAATTTAACTCAGGATTTTGCTCTTCTTTTATCATCACTTTTTCATCAAATTCAAGATGACAATGTGTACATTTTACTATTGACATTCAAAGACACCTTTTTTGTAATTTTTTTGTATTTTATTATGCTTATTTATTAAACCATTCATACAAATATATATATTATTTTTTACTTTAGAGTTCAAAAAACCTATTGCCATCATAAGAGAAGCTGTTGCTTCTATTGGTTCATATGAAAATGGTTGCATTGCCCCTATTAGTACTACTTTTTTATTTTTAATTCTTGTTGATAAGTATTTTGCTGTTTTATTCATAGTATCAGTACCATGAATAATAATAATTCTTTTTGCTTTAGAGTTTATAATACTTTTTGCAAGTATTTTTCTATCGTCTTTTGTGATATCTAAACTATCTTTATGAATAATTGCATCCACAGAAGGAGTAAAGTTTGTTTTATATACATTTTTAAAAATATTCTTTATTGCATTATTTGTATTTGAAACATCAAGTCTACCTTTTAGTGGAATATATATTTTATTAAAAGTGCCACCTGTATTTATTATTTGTAATTTTTTTGTCAAATCTTCACTTCTTTAGTTGTTTTGTGTTATTATACCTTATATTAAATATGAAAGAAGTTTGAATGACAAATACAAGTGTAGTTAATTTACAAGATATTACAGTACTTTATTGTGAAGATGAAGCAGATTTAAGAAATGTTACTGGTGATGTGATAAAGCAATTTACAAAGCAAGTATTTCTAGCAGAAGATGGACAGCAAGGTCTTGAACTGTTTAAGAAACATGCAAATAAAATAGATCTTATTATAACTGATGTAAATATGCCAGAATTAAATGGTTTAGAGATGGCAAAAGAGATTAAAGCTATTAATCATAACATTCCTATCATTGTAGCAACGGCATTTTCAAACTCATCTTATTTACTTGAGGCTATTGAATTAGGTATTGATAAATACGTTTTAAAACCAATAGATATCAAGAAATTATTTTCTGTAATGGAACAATCTTTACTTTATCATGAACTTCAAGATTTATATAGAGATAACTTCACACATCTTCCAAATAGAAATGCACTTATTAGAAACTTAAGAATGGCATCTTCATCTATTATCGCACTAATTGATATTGATGATTTTTCTATTATAAATGAACTGTATGGTGAATCTGTAGGAGACGAAATATTACTACAATTTTCTAAATGTATTCAGAACAACTTTAACTCTGAAGAATTTACAGTATTTAGAGTGGGAGCTGATAAGTTTGTAGTACATTCAAAAGACAACACTATGACTCAGGATTTTCTAGAAGAAAAATGTAAAAATTTTGTTACATTTATAGATGAAAAAGGTCTAATTGTAAATGACTCTACAATAAACTTTGGAATAACTATTGCAATTGCATCTTCATCAAATAATTGTACATATGATAGAGTACAAAGAGTACTAAATATGGCCAAATCAAAATTTATACAAGTTATGCAATATGATGAAAAAGTACATGAAACACATAAGAATTTTGAAGATAACTTACAATGGATTAAAAAACTAAAAGATGGTCTAACAGATGGTCACTTTAAAGCACACTTCCAATCAATAGTTGATGCTAAAACACAAGAGATTTATAAATATGAATCCCTAATCAGATATATAGAAGATGATGGAACTGTTATATCTCCATTTGTATTCTTGCCTATTGCAAAAAAAGCTAAACTATTCTCTGGTATTATTAAATTAATGGTACAAGAATGTTTAGACTTTATTCGTACAAAAGATATTATGGTTGCTGTTAATATTTCCTTTGATGATATAAGAACAAAAGATACATATAATTTTATTATGGAATTACTAGAACAAAATAAAGATATAACACATAAACTGCACTTTGAGCTTCTTGAAACAGAAGAAATTGAAGATTATGAAATGGTGAAAAACTTTATTGAAAAAGTACACGCTTATGGATGTCAAGTTGGTGTTGATGATTTTGGTGCTGGATATTCAAACTTCAATATGATTGAAGCACTTAAAGTTGACTTTATTAAAATTGATGGTTCTCTTATAAATAGTGTTGATATAGATGAAAATCAAGCAATTATTGTTGATACTATTGCAGGATATGCAAAAAGAACAGGAATCAAAACTGTTGCTGAGTTTGTAAGTAAAGAATCTATTTACAATAAGATAAATGAGCTAGGAATAGATTATGCTCAAGGTTACTTCTTCGGTAAACCTATATCTTATATAGAAGTACCAAACTAAAAGATTAGTTTAGTTTAGTTTAACCAATCTTTTATAATAGAGTCTTTAGAAAATAAAGACTCTTTCTTTTGTGATGCAATTGCAATTGAAATCAATTCTTTAGCTGCAATTAGTAAATCATCATTTATTATAAAATAATCATACTTATCGATACTATTTATCTCAATTTTTGCATTTTTTATTCTGTTTGATATTACATCTTTATTATCTGTAGCTCTTGAATTTAGTCTATTTTCAAGTTCTTTTAAACTCGGTGTCGTAATAAATACAGATGTAGTTAAATCATCAAGTTTTTTTCTTACAAGCTCATGACCTTGAATATCAATATCAAATATCACTAACATTTTCTTTTTTAATGCTTCGTTTATTGGTTTTAAAGATGTACCGTAATAGTTTCCATGTACAAGTGCATACTCTAAAAAATTATTATCTTCAATATCTTGCTCAAACTCTTCTTTAGAAACAAAAAAATAATCAACCCCATGTTTTTCACCATCTCTTATATCTCTAGTAGTTGTAGAGATAGAAAAATAATAATTATCTATTTGTTCATATAATTCTTTTAGTAAAGAACTCTTACCACATCCACTTGGACCTGATAGTATTAAAATACTTCCTTTGTTAGTATCTTTAATCATTTTGTAACCTTAGTTTTACTGTTATCTCTTTTCCATCGGATAAACTATTTATAATATTTTGATCAAGCTTATTAAAAAGTGGAGATAATTCACTCATTGAATATTTATTTAGTATCAGTTTTATTGCTTTATCTTCTTCAAATTTATATTCTTGAACATCTGCTATTGCTGTGTCAATGATATCACTTAAATCAACCCAATCTTCATCATCCATTGAAGAAGATGGTTTTGATACAAATTCATCATCACTATCGTTTATCATATCAAATAACTTATCAAGTTCAACAGAATCTAAAACACCACCATCACCTAAGTCTTCTTTTTTTACTGTAATATCATCAATGTCTAATTCATCATATTCATTAAATTCTTCCATCTCTTTTTCAGAAGATATATTATCAACAAATGATATTAAATCATCTAAATTATCTTCTTGTATTTGTTCTTCTTGCTCAATATCTTCTGTATTAAATACTTCTTTCATCTCTTCAATTGGACTTAGTTTAATATTTTCATTACTTTTTATATCTATATTTTTTAAAAAAACTTCTAAAGCAGAAGGTAAAAATGGCTTATTAAATCTTTCAAATTCTAAATCTAAGTTATCACTTTTATTAGTTATTAATATGATTTTATTAGAATATGTTTTGTATTTTATTAAATTATTTTGTAAAAATTCTGAATCTACCAATAATACATCAGTTTCTTCTAGCAACTCATCATTATCAATAATAGTTAGATTTAACGATAGTTTTTTACATACCAAAGTAAATATTTGATTTACTATATCTAATTTTGATAATAATATAATATTTGTCATTTCACTCTTTCCAATTGTTGATTTATAAGCTTATAAACTTTATCACACGAGTAAGCAATCTTTTCATCATGTGTTACAAGTATCATACCCGCATTTTGCTTTGATACATACTCAAACATCACTTTCATAACTTCACTAGCAGTGTTTTGATCCAAGTTACCTGTAGGCTCATCTGCAAATATTATCTTTGGACTTTTAGTAAGTACTCTTGCTATTGAAAGTCTTTGCTGTTGACCACCGCTAAGCTCTCCAATTCCTTGAGTTAAAACATGGCTTATATCTAAAGCTTTCATTAAATCTTCAGATACATTATTTTCGCTTAAAAGCTCTGCAATATGAAGATTTTCATTTGCACTAAAACCTCTAAATAAATAATGTGCTTGAAAAATTATTCCAAAATCATCTCTTCTTAGCTTTAACATTTCGCTTTGTGAAATTTCAAATATATTTTTTTCTTTAAAATATATTTCTCCACTTAGTGGTTTTAAAAGTGAACAAAAGATGTTTAATAGAGTTGATTTACCACAACCACTTGCACCAATAATTGCAATAGTTTCATTTTCGCTTAGTGATAAATTGATATTTTCAAATAATGGATAGTCAAAATTATGAGAGATATTTTTTGCTTCAAGAAGAAGCTTATTTATAGGGTTTTGTGGTATTGAATTTGAGTTAGTCATAATATTTTCACTCAAATTCTTTACCTCAAATTAGCTAAATATTATTATTTAGCCATTTGTGCAGCAACTTCAGCTGCGAAGTCTTCTTCTTCTACAACAATTCCGTCACCTAGTTCGTATTTAACATACTGTGTTAATTCAATTGATGCATCAACAGCTGTTATAGCTTCTTGAACAGTAATTTTATCATCCATAACATAGCTTTGTGATAATAATGCATGAGCAGTATCAAGTTGAGTATTATCTAAGATAAATCTTTCGATTTTTCCAGGTATAATATTTGCCCAAATTTTCTCAGGTTTACCTTGCTCTTTTAACTCAGCTTCAAATACAGCTTTTTGAGTTGTAAGTGCTTCTTCAGTTAATTGAGTTCGAGAAACAAATAAAGGGACATTTTTTTCTGGTTTACCAAGTCTATGTAACTCAATATTTAGTTTTTCAATATCAGCAATAATTGCTTTGTTTTCACTTTCAATAAACTCAGCAGATAAATCTTTATAAGAGATAACTGATGGCTTCATAGCAGCAGCATGCATAGCTAAAGATTTAAGTAATACAACTGTCTTTTCTTTAGCTTCTGGAGCACAAGTTGCTGCTAAAATAACACCAACTCTACCATTTGTATGAACATAAGCATTTACAACATCAGCAGATACTGTTACCATTTTTCTAGGAACAATATTTTCACCAATGATTGCAATTCTACCATTTAAGTATTCTTCAAAGTTTGTACCATTAATCTCAGTTGCGTTTAATGCTTCTTGAGAATCTACATTAGTAGTTTGAACATGAGCTGTGATTTCATTTTTAAGATTAATAAAGTCTTCGTTTTTAGCAACGAAATCTGTTTGAGAGTTTACTTCAACCATTGTTGCTTTTGTATTGTCTTCATTTACTAAAATTGAAACTAAACCTTCAGCTGCAACATTACCGCTTTTTTTAGCAGCTTTTGCAAGTCCAGATTCTCTTAAAAATGACATTGATTTCTCAATGTCACCATCACATTCATTTAATGCTTTTTTACAATCAAGCATTCCTGCACCAGATTGAGCTCTTAATTCTTTAATTAATTTAGGAGTTGCCGCACCTGCCATAATTATTTACCCTCTGTAGTTTCTGTAGCTTCTTCTGCAACAGCTTCTGCAACTACTTCTGCTTGTTCTTCTTCAGTAGCTGCAGGAGCAACTTCAGCTTCACCAGCATCAGCTTCTTCACTTGAAGCTCTACCTTCATTCATTGCTGCAGCCATTTCTGTACAGAATAATTGAATTGATCTAATAGCATCATCATTTCCAGGAATTGGATAATCAACTAAATCAGGATCACAGTTTGTATCAAGTGGAGCAACAACAATTATTCCAAGTCTTTTAGCTTCTAAGATAGCGATTTTTTCTTTAACTGCATCAATAACAAACATCATGTCTGGTATTTTTTTCATCTCTTTGATTCCACCAAGGTAGTTTTCAAGTTTGATTTCTTTTCTAGCAAGCATTAATGCTTCTTTTTTAGTTAAAAGATCCATTTGACCTTCTTCTCTCATTTTTTTAATAATAGAAAGTTTTCTGATTGATTTTTGCATTGTTGGATAGTTTGTTAACATTCCACCTAACCATCTGTGGTTAACATAAGGCATATTACAAGAAATAGCTGCATTTTTAACTGCTTCACTAGCTTGTTTTTTTGTACCAACAAAAATCATTGTTTTACCTTCAGCAGCAGCATCTCTTACAAGAGTGTATGTGTATCTGAAGTATCTTAAAGTTTTTTGTAAATCAATAATATAAATATTTTTTCTAACACCAAATATAAATTTCTTCATTTTTGGATTCCATCTTCTTGTTTGATGTCCGAAGTGAACACCACATTCTAATAAGTCTTTCATTGTAACCATAGTTTGTCCTTCTTTTTGGCAATTTTGCCAGATTAATTTTTGGGTTTTTTTAAGATATTTTACAATATCTTCCTCTGTAGTCTTTCACGATAACAATTATCGCAACCCTTTTTAGAATTACTACATGTGAGTTCTTAATGGATTATTCATCACAAAAAGTCAGAGATTATATCTAAAATATATTTAATTATTACTTATTGTAGTTTTTAAACTTTAGATTATTTTTTATTTATAAATAAAAAAGCCCAACTTTACAGTTAAGCTTATATTTAATTTTTACTATTTAAATTCTTATAAGAATAAAGTTTTATATCTTTCTTCATCAAAAGCACAAATAACCTCATCATTTCCATATGAAATAACTGGTCTTTTTAAAAGCATATTTTCTTTTATAAGCCAGCTTAGTTTACCTTCCTCATCTAAATTTAACTCTTTTAGTTTTAAGTCTCTGTATTTTGTACCTTTGTTATTGAAAAGTAAATTTACATCTACTTTTGATGCAAAATTTCTTACTGTACTTTCTTCTAAAGGTTCTTTTCTGAAATCGTGAAAAGTAAACTCTATATTGTTATCGTTGCAAAATTTTATAGCTTTTCTTACACTTCCACAAGTTTTTATACCATATATAGTCATAATATTATTCTATTATTTGTGGTACGATGAAGTGATTGTCTTCTACTTTAGGAGCATTTTTCATAATAGCTTCTGCCATCTCTTTACTTTCTTGTACTTCATCTTCTCTTAGTAGTTGACCACCTTGAATCGTTGTAAATGTTGCTTCTACACTACTAACATCTACTTCGTTTAAATTTTCTACAAAAGTAACGATATCTGCTAATTCTGTTTTTAGCTCTTCTTTTCTTTCATTGCTTATCTCTAAAGAAGAAAGCTTTGCTAATTTATCTATTGTTTTATCATCTATTGTCATATGTATTCCTATATGTTTATTATTTTTGCATTATATCTAAAAAGTCTTTTTAATACACTTTTTACTTCTTTAAATGGTATTGCTAAATTCATTCTAAAATGTTTATTTCCCGTTTCTTTATCAAAGCCATGTCCATTTGATAGACCTATTTTGCACTTTTTTATTAGCACCTTTTGGATCTCCTCATGACTTAAACTTGAATCTGTGAAATCTAACCATATAAGGTAACTTGCATTTGTTTTTTTATATTTTATACTTGGTATATTTTCTTTTAAATATTGTTCAGTATATCTTATATTATTTTTTAGATATTGTTTTATCTCTTCTATCCAAATTTTTCCCTCTTTACTATATGAAGCTATAACTGCTAAGCTTGAAAATATTGTTATATTGTTTATATATCTTGCATTTGCTATCTTAGAAAATTCTTCATACATTTTTCTATCTTGTGCTATTGCATATGATACATTTAAACCTGCAATATTAAAAGCTTTATTTGGACTATTTAGAGTTAGTGTTATATTTGAGATATCTTTTGATACAGATGCTATTGGTATGAACTTTTTAAATGATAGGTCAGAATATATTTCATCGCTTATTATTTTTATATTGTGTTTTAGACAAATGTTTCCAAGTTTTAAAAGTTCTTTTTTACTCCATACTCTTCCTGTTGGATTGTGTGGCGAGCAGAGTAGTAGTATCTTTGTATTCTTAGTGATTGCTTTTGTAAATGCCTTAAAATCTATATCATACGAGTTTGTATTTTTTTGTAACTTTACTTTTACTAGTTTTCTATCGTTTCTTGTAACACTATCAAAAAATGGAGTCCATACAGGAGTAAAAGTTATAACTTCATCACCTATATTACTATAAGCTTTAACCCCAGCACTTAAAGATGCTCTTATTCCATTTACTACTAAAATATCTTTTGTTTTTATTTTCCAGTTGTATTGCTCGTGTTGCCATTTTTGAATAGATGAATATAATTTATCTTTTGTTTTTTCATATCCATATATTTTATGTTTTGATCTTTTTAAAATTGCATCTCTTATAAATATAGGAGTAGCTATATCCATATCAGCTACCCAAAGTGCATCTATATCCTTTGAACCAAATACAGATTCTAAGTCATCATATTTTAAACTATTTGTTTTTCTATTTATCTTTTTATCAAAGTTGTACATATCTAAAGCCAGCATGTTGGAAGAAATGTCTTCTAAATGCATATCTTGAAAAATGTGTAGTTTCATTTCCAGTACTTATAAAACTACCACCTTTTATCACATAGTGTTTTGTATCAAATGTAGGTGTTGAAAAGTCTGCATATAGGGGGTCTGTTTTAAAGCCTTCATATTTATCAAACCTTGTAGATGTCCACTGCCATACATTTCCAATCACATCACAAAACTCTCCGTGCTTAAATTTATTTACAGGACATGATGAAGAGTATTGTTCTAAATTTATATTTGCTTTAGTATCTTCTTTAATTTTTGCATCTTCTTTTATCATATACCACATAGCCTCACTTGGCAATATAAAAGTAGATTTTTCTTTTTTACTTTTCCATTTACAAAATGCACTTGCTTCTAGATGATTTACATCTACTGGATATGATAAAGGAAGTTTTACAATGTTTGTAATTGTTCTATATTTATAATTCTTTTTATCTTTTATCCAAAATGTAGGATGTGTTGCTTTTGATTCTTTTTTCCAAGCTAGACCTTCAGTATCCCAATACTCATCAGTACTATATCCACCATCTTTTACGAACTCTAAATATTCTGCATTTGATACTAGATATTTAGATGCTTTAAAATCTCTATCAAAAGCTTCATAAATTCCTGATTCATTATCCCATCCATAGTATGGATTATCATCTTTTAGTACACCTAAAGTAATAGTTCTACCTTTTACTTCTATCATTTTATTTTTAACTTCTTTTGTTTTGTATGTTTTGCACTCTTTAAAAAAGCTATCTTTTTTTATATGCTTTATATCAAGTTGTCTATGTAGAACCGATGATGTTTCTATATGTATTCTTTCATGTTCACATCCCATCAAAATAGCCCACATAGGAGATGTATCTGTAATAGGTAAAGTGAACTTAACATTTTCTATAAACTTTACTACTACTTTTTTTACATCTTCTCTATATTCTTTTAACTCATTTAATTTAGGCCAAGTATAGTTGTCTTGATTTAAATCATCCCAAGACATTTCATCAACACCAACTGCAAACATTTTTTCAAAAGATTCATTTACTCTTTTTGTTATATGCTTTGCTAAAATAAGTTTATTTATATAAAATATTGCAGTATGACCAAAATAAAAAATCATAGGCTGTCGCAAAGGTGTAGCTTGATTATAAAATACCTTTTCATTTTTAAATACTTCAAATCCTTTCTCAAACAATTCGTATGTTTTTAAAAAGTATTCAAGTATCTCTTCTCTTTTTTGCTCAACATCATTTCCGTCTAATAAAATATTTTTAGTAATTAAATTCATCTTTTCTTCTTTTTATTTTTCTCTTTTTTTATAAAAGGTATCTTTAAATTCATTCCACTTATCTGCTAAGATTGAAGCTCTAGCTTCTCTCATAAGATTTAAATAATAGTGTAAGTTATGAATAGATCCAAGTCTAAAGTATGTCATCTCATTTGCTCTATAAAGATGATTTAAATATGCTCTTGTAAAGTTAGTACAAGTATAGCAAGTACACTCTTCATCTATAGGTTTAGTATCTTCTTTGAACTTTGCACCTCTTATGTTTAGTCTTCCAAAGCTAGTAAAAAGTGTACCATTTCTTGCATTTCGTGTAGGCATTACACAATCAAACATATCAACACCTCTGTCAATATTTTCAATTAAATCTTCAGGAGTACCAACACCCATAAGGTATCTTGGTTTATCTTTTGGCATAAATTGTGTAGTAAATTCTACGGTGTCATACATCTCATTGTTTAGTTCACCAACACTTAGTCCACCAATAGCAAAACCATCATAATCACTCATAGCACAAAGTTGCGTAGCACTCATCTCTCTAAATTTTTTAGATGTTCCGCCTTGTATAATTGCAAAAATATTTTGATTTGTACCAATTCCTTTTGCTTTTTGCTCCATGTGATATTCTATTGCAGTTTTTGCCCAAGCAGTTGTACGGTTGATTGAAAGTTCTATTCTTTCATCTGTATTTGGAAGAGCAACTAAATCATCAAGAATCATAATAATATCACTGTTGAAATCATACTGAGCATCTAAAACTGACTTTGGTGTAAAGTAGTGTAAACTTCCATCAATGTGTGATTTAAATGTCATACCATTTTCATCTTGCTTTGTATTTTTACTTAAAGAAAATGCTTGGAATCCACCAGAATCAGTTAAGAAGTTATTTGGAAAACTGGAAAAACCATGGAGTCCACCAAGTTTTTTTATAAGTGGACTAGAAGGTCGTAAATATAAGTGATAAGTATTTCCAAGTATTATTTGTGCACCTAGATTTAACATATCGTTATAATCTAAAGCTTTTACAACAGCTTGAGTACCTACAGGCATAAATACTGGAGTTTGAACTTCTCCATGTGCTAAGTTAAGAGTACAAGCTCTTGCACCTCCACTTGTAGCTTCTAGCTTAAAATCCATTAAATAGTCACATCATCAAAAAATACAGATTGAGGAGGATTTGTAGAATACATATTTTTAAGTGCTGGTACCATTCTACTTTTATATCTTCCTACTCCAATAGGATGTAAGAATTGTAAGTGTTCAATTGCGTATGCCTTTTGAGTACTTCTCTTAAAGTTAAAACAAACTTTCTTTTGCATTTGAATACATTTATCATAAATATCTTTTGCATAATAAAAAATATAAGTAAATTCTTTTTTATTTATTTTAGTTCCCCAAGCAAAGTGAACAAACTTACCATTTATAACCATATTTGGTACATCAAGGTAGTTCATCTCTTTACTAAAAATTGTATGTTGTCCAGAGTTTAATAATTCTGAGTCTTGATTTAATGCTTCTAGTTTTTCAGGAGTATCTATATTGTGAGTATTTAATCTATAAAGATATTTCATCTCTATAAGTTGTCCTTCATATTTTTTCACTAAAGGCTTAAAAAGTGTGATTTCTCTTTCAATCTTAAGCTCATCAAACTCACCAAACTTATCATAGTCTTGCATCTTTAAATCTTTCTTTTCATCATATCCTAAAGGATAAATAAAAGGGTTGTACATGAAAATAGTTCCTGCAGTATTTTTCTTTTTTAATTTTCTTGTTTTGATTAGTGCTTCAAATTCTTCAACACTTATATCTTCTTCACCCTCTTTATTTACATAAAGATAATTCTCTACTAAAAATTCTTTATCAAAACCTAAATCATATTTTCCAAAATGTTGCATTAACTTTCCTACTGTTTTATTATATATGCGATTATATCATATTTATGATTATATTAATTTTTAAGTATTTAACTTCAATATTGAATAAGACCAATTACAATTATTTGCTTTTTTTATTTCACTATAATTTTGTACTAATAATTCTTTTTTGATTAATTTGTTCATGATTCCATGTCCAACTAACAATATTTTATTAGTTTATTACTAGCTTTTTTTGCTCTTATTTTTATATCGTTATAAGATTCACAGTTTTTTGAATAACCAAAATGATGAATTAAATCTTAACATATCCCAATTTGAATGAGGTAATTTAGCTTCTTCAAAAAGGGCATCTGTCTCAAAAGGCACTTTGCCAAATATTTCAATAGATTGTATTGAACGCTTAAAAGTACTGCAAAGTAAAATATCTGCATTATTATAAAGATTACTTATTTCATCTTTTGATGGAAATTCAGATTTTATCTTTGAATTGTTATAGTCATCTATCCAACTTCCAAATTATTTTGCTGTAATATTTTCATACTCTTTGATATCAACTTCGCCATGCCTTAGTAGTATAATTTCTTTCATAATAAATTTAATTTGATATTTCCATGATAACAGTTCTGATATTTTTCTTTTCTTGTATCTCAATAAGATTTAAACCTTCAAATTTAAAGTTCATCAAATCTGCAAAATTTGTTATATTATTTACAGCTATTTGTCTTACTAATTCTCCCCTATAGTGTTTTGCCCAATGAGATACGACCTTACCACCTTTTAAAAACTTATAAGTAATAGTTGAAGCACTTGGCTTATAAAACTTATCATAGTACCCTGCCCTTAAATCTAAAACCTCATCTTTTAAATCTTCATCTAAAATATCTTTTAAATTCTTTTTATAAAACTTTTCAGTATTTAAAGAAGGTAGCAATGCTCCTTGCTTGAACTTATAGTCTGGAATTAAAGTATTAGCATTTATTGAACCAAAAAGGTTAGAAAATATCACTACATTTTTATCAATATATTCTTGCTCTTTTTGAGTTAAGTTTTCATATTGTATAGCTTCAAAAGCAACACCTGTATATCTTTGTATTGCCTTCATTGTAGGTAGGTTTAAAATACTTCTTTTGTACTTTTCACATATTGTTAAATTTTTTAGTCCAAACCAAGATGATAGCTCTTCAATACTTGAAGAAGATATAAACTTTTCATATTCGTCTATAACATCTTTTTGTAAAGTAAAATTATTTAAGTTAAGTGGTGGTAAAACACCACCTTCTTTTTTAGTTTCAGCGGGTGCAAGTAGTATTTTCACTACAGACTTTTTTGAGCTTGTAAAATAAGCTCGTTTAGTTTTTCTTCGTAAAGTTTTGATTTAGACTCATCTGTACTTTCAAATCTAGTCACAAGTACTGGCGTAGTATTTGAAGCTCTTACAAGTCCCCAACCATCTTCAAATATTACTCTTACACCATCTACATCAATAATATCTTTGATTGTAGGAAAATCATATGCTGGTGTTTTAAGTAGTTCTTTTATCTTATCCATTAGAGGGAATTTTTCTTCTTCTGTTGTGTATACTTTTATCTCTTCTGTTGAATATGTCTTTGGAAGTTTTGATATCTCTTCATCTATATCCATACCATTGTGTACTAATTCAAGAAGTCTAAATGTAGCATAAACAGCATCATCAAAACCAAAGTATCTATCGTTGAAGAAAATATGTCCTGAAACTTCTGTTGCAAAATGGGCATTTGTTTCTCTTATTTTTACTTTTAGATTACTATGTCCTGTCTTATACATGATAGCTTTTCCGCCACTTGCATTTATAATATCATACATAACTTGTGTACATTTTACTTCACCAATAACTGTTGGTTTGTCCATAGTTGATGCAAAAAGTATCGCCATGATATCACCTTTTACATTGTTATTTTTAGTTAAAAATGCAATTCTATCAGCATCTCCATCATAAGCAAAACCATACTCATAATCTCCTTCTAAAGCTTTCATTAAATCTACAAGATTTTTTTCTTCACTTGGGTCTGGATGGTGGTTTGGAAATGTTCCATCAGGCTCGCAAAATAAACCATCATAGTCTAAGTCTAACTTATCAAGTATTTCAGTTAAAACAGTATCCGCAACACCATTTCCACAATCAATCATAAATCTTGGTTTCATACCTTTTAAATGAGCAAATTCTTTTACCATCCAATCAATATATAAAGATTTAACATCTATAGCAGTATGTGTTTCATCATCTTTTATCTGCATAGAAGAGTTTGCAATGATATCATCACCCATAGAGTATATATCATCTGCAAAAAATGGCTTATGGTCTATAGTCATTTTAAAACCATTGTATTCAGATGGGTTATGGCTACCTGTAATCATAATAGAAGCATCAGGCTTAACACCATCAAATTCTTGGAATGTAGCAAAATAATTAACCCCAGTAGCCACCATACCCATACCAAGTACTTTACAACCAGCAAGATTAAGTCCAGAAGCTAAGTATCCAAATAGTTCAGGAGAATGAATTCTAGCATCATATCCTACAACAACACTTGCATTTGCAGATGTTTGCTTAATAGCTTCAAGCCCAAAGTGGTAACCAAGAAGTTTAATACTTTGTTCATTTAATTCGCTTGGAACTATTCCTCTTATGTCGTATTCTCTGAATATTGTTTTTTTTATCATTGTTACTTTTTCCTTTTTTATTTACTTTGTTGTATATATTTGTATATAATTCATATACAATTTACTTCGGGATTGCTCTTCTTTATTGAAGAGCAAAAATATATAGCAAATAACTATATAGTATTTTACTATACTACTTAGTATTTTGTGCTATCAACACATCTTCAATCATTTTGTCTAAATCACCATCAAGTATTCCATCTACATTTGAGTAGCCTATATTACTTCTTGTATCTTTTACTTGTTGGTAGGGTTGCATAACGTATGAACGGATTTGATGTCCCCATCCTATTTCGCTTTTTGCTATACCTTGCTTTTCTGCTGCTAACTGTTCTAGCTCTAGCTCATATAGTCTTGACTTTAGCATTTTCATTGCTGCTGCTTTGTTTTTGTGTTGGCTTCTATCATTTTGACATTGTACTACTACATTTGTTTTTATATGTGTAATTCTTATTGCTGATTCTGTTTTGTTTACGTGCTGACCACCTGCTCCGCTGGCTCTATATGTATCTATTCTTATATCTTTATCTTCTATTACTATATCAATGTTATCATCTACTTCTGGACTTACCATAACAGATGCAAAAGATGTGTGTCTTTTTGAATTTGAATCAAAAGGTGAAATTCGCACTAATCTATGTATACCATTCTCTACTTTTAAATATCCGTATGCATTTATACCTGATACTATGAAACTTACATCTTTTATACCAACTTCATCACCAGTTTGATAATCTAGAAGTTCTATTTTGAAGCCTTTTCTTTCGCTCCATCTTAAATACATTCTATATAACATATTTGCCCAATCACAAGACTCGGTTCCACCAGCTCCTGGATGTATAGATATGATGGCATTAGAACCATCATCAGTACCACTTAGCATCACTTCTACTTCTGTTTGTTTTATGATATTGTTTAAATCATCAGCTTCACTAAATAGCATCTCTATAGTGTCTATATCATCTTCATCATTTGCCATTTCAAATAATTCTTGTGTATCAGTTAATGTTTCATTTGCTTTTTTGAATTTTGCCATTCTACTTAAAAGTCGATTTTTTTCTTGTCCTAGTTTTGTTGCAGTTTCTATATCATCCCAAAAGTTTGGTTCTTGCTCTATAACTGTAAGTTCATCAAGTCTTGTAGTGATATCGTCTGGTCTTAAAATAGATTCTATATTTCCAAGTTTTTGATTTAGTGTTTTTAAAAGTTCTGTGTATTCGTAATTATCCATTTGGAATTATAACAAAATGTTAATACTATACTGATTATCTATGTTGAATGTAGAAAGCGTTATATCTCATCAGATATAACTTTTATAAAAATACCTTCTTTTTTATCCTTATGATAAATATTTTTTCGTAAAAATAGTTTATATAAAAAATCATCTTTATAAGTAGCACTTAAATATTTTGTATTAAATTCACTACTAGGAATACACCTAAAAGTACTTTGACAAACTCTATTCTCATATATTTCTAAATACAATACGCTTTTTCCAAGATTTAAAATATTTAAAGCTATATAGTCTTTATACTTATTTACAAAGCCTTGATCATAAAACTTCATTGATGGTGTTTTAAATATTACTGTTGCACTTGAAGTTTTAACAGGAGTTTTTGAAGCACAGCCTATAAATAAAACTACAAATGATAAAAATAAGTATTTTTTTAGCATTTATGTAAGTGAAGAAGTTTGATATAAACTCATCAAACTTTCATAAAAGTCTGTAGTTTCAAAGTCGTCAAGCAAACCGCTACTAGGAGATAGTCTTTGATGTATTTTTGCTAAAGTTTCAGCTCTATTTGGGAACATATCACTTAGTACTATAGAACTTATCTCTTTTCTCATAAGAATAGCAGGAGGCATTATTCCCATTCTAAAAAGTTCCATTATTGATTCGCTATGGTAGTGTACGTGATGGTGACTTCCATGTGGACAGGCATTTGTGCTTACAAGTGTTGAACACTTATCACAATATACAAAATCACTCATTATGTCTATATTTATATCTATACCATCTAAAGTATCAAGAATAGAATTGAACTCTTCTTTTTCATAAAATGCACCTAAACCACTTGAACTTTTACCAACTATTAGCTCTGTACATCCATAGTTTTTTGCAACAATTGCATTTAATATAAGCTCATTAAATCCACCAAAAATATATGTATTTTCTAAAGGTATTAACAGTACTTTATCTTTTGGTAGGAAATTATCACAGAAGTATTTTACTATTTTTTGTCTAGTTTGAAATGGTAAACAATCATTCACATATGGCTTTAATAAAAATATAACTATTAAATCATTTTTTACTAAAGCAGTTCTTATTAATCTTTCGTGAACTCTATGAAAAGGTTTACCTGAAAGCATGATTGCTGATATTGACTTTGCATTTTTATCTTTTATTATGTTTTCTATTTTTTCTTTATATCTTTGAACATCTTTAAAATCTACTTTAAAATCTCCTGCTATTGCATAATGTCCAAGTCTTCTATATGTATCTCTTACCCCTGTATGTTCTGGATTGTTTGTACCATAAATAAGTTTTATTCTTGAATCTTTATCAATCACAAATATCTCATCACAAGTGATGGTTCCACAAATTTTTTTATCGCAAATTAAATTTAGACTTTCACCTTTTGTAAGGTTCTTTAAAACTTCTTCATTTCTTTTTCCACTTGGTGCAAGTAAAAAAGAAAATGGAAAAGATGTATTTTTGTATTTTTTTGTTTTATCTACTTCTTTCATCTCATCATGATTCATAAGTTTTACAACAGGAGATAAAAGACCACCTTGAAGAAGTCCCAATGTTGCTAGTGCTTCTTGATCTATATATAGTTCTTTTATTGGCATATTTTATCCTAGTTATTTTTTTGTAGCTTATTTTTATAATTAGATTATATAATAGCGTATATTTTAAAAGGAGTCTAGTTTAAATGCTTATTCATATATGTTGTAGTGTAGATAGTCACTATTTTTTACAAAAAATACAAAATGACTTTCCAAATGAAGAATTAGTTGGATTCTTTTATGATCCAAACATACATCCATATTCAGAATATAAACTAAGACTTTTAGATGTACAACACTCTTGCGATATTTTAGGCATTGAACTACTTGAAGGACCTTATGATATTGAAACTTGGTTAAAGTTTGTAAAAGGATTAGAACAAGAACCTGAAAAAGGGGATAGATGTACAGTATGTTTTGATAGAAGACTTGATGTAAGTGCCAAAAAAGCACTAGAGTTAGGTCATAATAAGTTTACAACTACACTATTAATCAGTCCAAAAAAATCTCAAGAAAAGCTAGAAATAATTGGAAAAGATTTATCTATAAAATACAACTTAGAATTTATATTTAAAGATTATAGAATAGGCAATGGAGTAGAACTTCAAGGGAAAGAAGTAAAAAAAAATAATCTATATAGACAAAATTATTGTGGTTGTTTATTTGGTCTAATACCTCAAAGGCAATCCCAAGATAAGCTTTTAGATGAGATGATGAATCCAATAGGAAATCAAACTCTTCCTCAGTCTATAGAAGAAAGACTTGAATTTTATGAACAAAGAAATAGACTTTATAATGATGATGTAGATTACAAAATAGTAAAAGAAAGATTTTTAAACTATAGAATATTATCTGGAAGTGTTAAAATAAAAAAAGTTGCAATACCTTCATATTTTTTAGGATACTCAACACTAAGGACAAAAAAAGTAAGTGGAAGTATAGATTATGTATATAACAATCTTCATTTTTTAAATAAAGATGAAGTAAAAATACTATCTTTAGAACAGTTCAATATACTTGCAAATACAAAATATAAAAATGTACATGAACTTATTTATAAGCCACTTAGGTTTTCAAATGAAGTTGGTTTACGAAAGTCACTTGTAGCAAATGAATTTGATCTGTCTTGTATTATTGTTTTAGATGAGATACCATTATCTAAAATTGAAATCTTTTTAGATTCTAAGTTTTATGATGATGTTAGAGAAAGAATAATTTACTTATAGAGAGTATTTATAAAGTAATCAACTTTTAGTATTTACTTTTATTCTTTTTTGAAAAATAAGTAAAAATAATATACCTGATATTCCAATAATTGCGGTAATAGCTATAGAATCTAGTGCATTAATATCGCTAATAATAAGTACACCAAATCCAGCAAATGTACTAACTAAAGAATATATAATTGCTAAAGTTGTATTGTGGGACAAATTATTTTCATTCATATATATACCATAATCTATACCAATAGCTAAGACTATAAACATCATAAATACATGCATTATATTAAGTGGTACAAAAAATGAATATATAAGTATTAAAGACATCGGAAAAAGTATGTACGTAAAGGCTTGTAAAAATCTTTTTTTAGTTACAATTGCTAAAGTTGCAATAATAAGTAAAAATGTTAAAGCCCCAAATATCGCAAACTCTCCATAAATTTTTTTTAGTGAATTTATAAATAATACTTTAGTTTGAGCATTTATAACAAAATCAAAAGCTAAAATTTCATCAATTTTATCAACACTTATCATAGCAAAAGTAATATATTTGTTTCCATCATATATTACATCAAAACCTAGCTCTTTTATCATTTCTAATGTATATGTAGGGTATTGTGGATATAAATATTCTGTAGTATAAGATTCTTCAAAATAACCTTCTTTAAACCCTATTTTCAAAGACTCTTCTTTTAAGTTTTGTCTTAACTGCTTAAAATTAAACTGTTCAATTGTGTGATGTTTTTGTATAAACTCACTTTGGCTTAATAATGATGCTGTTGGTACTGTTGAATCACTATCTTTTTGTTTTATTAGTTTTGAGTTTGCTATTAGACTATCTATATTGTTTCCACTAACTAAAATCGTAAGATTATCAGATTGATTAAGATTATCTTTGAAGAACTTTTCTAATTTGATTAGTTTTTCATTTTGATAGTCTAGATTTTTTATGTCAAAATCAAATTTAGAATTAAAAATTGCAATAAGTATAACAATGATTGTAAATATAATTATTTTATACCCTTTAATTGTAAATGGACTTTTAAAATTTTCTTTACTATATGGTTCTTTATGTTTTATTTTTAAATGTGGATAGATAAATGCAAAGTGAATATAAGCAACACTAAGAGAAACTACAGAAAAAATAGATATCTGCCTTATCAAAGGATAATCAATCATTGCAATAAGACTAAATGCCGTTACTGTTGTAAGGTATCCATAAAATACTTCTTTGTTAAATCCAAGTTTTTTATTATAATAATTATGCAAATAATGATGAAACATATAATCAATAGATACAGATGTAATAGAAGTACTAAAAGCTAAGGCTATAATTGATACATGAGAATATAAAGAAGTAATAATCAATTGTCCTACTATAACTGAAGTAGCTAAAGAAGCTACGACATTAAGAAATAAATATAAATTTCTAAGAACAACTAAATATAAAATACCTAAAAGTACCATTGACATTAAAATGATTAGTTTTACATCATTTTGTATTTTTAATGAATTTTCAACAAAATAAAATATACTAGAAAATGCTTTTACATTTTCATACTTTTTTAAAATATCATTTATGTCATCATATATTAGAATTCTATCTTTTTCTGTAGGATTTACCTCTATAGAAAAGACTGCTAAATATCCAAAATCTTTTATAACTAATTGTCCATCTTTAGTATTTAAATGAGAAGGCTTATTGCTACTTTGGATTAAACCAAATGGATCTTTTTTATTTAAGTTATAAAACATCGATGATGTTGTCATCTCATATCTTATATTTTTCAATTTTTTTGATACATCTATTTGTGTGTTGTTTTTATATTTTAAATCATTAAAATACATTTTATATTGTTCTTTATAGTCTTGAAATTTTTGATTATTTAGTTGGTTTGTTATTGATATTTGAGAGTGTGATGATAATTCTTTTTTTAATTTTAAAAAAGTTTTTAAATCTTCTTTACTAAAACCTTTTGTTGAAACTAAAAGTGTTTTAGCATAGTCAAACTTCTGAGACATATGATAAAATACTTTATCTTCACCTGTAAGCATTGTAGATAAATCAACTGCAAATTTTTTATATGGTTGAAATATAAAAAATATCACTAAAACCATAGCGAAAATTATAAAGTTTGAATACTTAATTAAATGTTTCAATTGTTACTTTATCATCATTTGACATACGCAATACTATTATTCTTTTTTTATTTTCTTTTTTTATTATTTCTATATTTTCCATATAACTTGATACAGCAGGTTTAGCAGAGAGAGTAGTGATTTCATTGTCTTTTTTTATTTTGAAAAATGATTCTATTAAATGAAACTCTTCCTTTATAATAGCTCTTAAAATTAGTCCCATATATTGTGCTTGTGGGTACTTTTCAAATGTATACTCTTTTATATTAGTACCATCTTTAATTATAATTTTATTCTTAGTGTATATTATTGTTTCTTTTTTAGGCTTTGTATATACTAAAGTTAAAGTATCATCTGTCATTTTAAGTGAGCCATACTTTTCTATTTCAAAATCTAATGCTGCCATATATTTAGTTTCTTTAAACTCAATAGCAGCAAATAAACTATATACAAATAAACTAAGAAGAAAGAATATTTTCAATTTTAATCCTAATTATTACTTTACAATCTTTGCAAATTCATCAAAGATATATTTACTTTCATGTGGTCCTGGACTAGCTTCTGGATGATGTTGTACAGAGAAAATATTTCCTTGATTGTATCTTACACCTTCAATTGTATTATCAAATAAATTTTGATGAGTTATTTTAGCAATACTTGTAATAGAATCAGGAACATTATAGTTATGATTTTGAGCTGTTATTTCAACTGTATTTTTTTCATTTTTTACAGGATGATTTCCACCATGTTGTCCAAACTTTAGTTTGTATGTATCAAAACCATGAGCGATACTTAACATTTGATGTCCAAGGCAAATAGCAAAAATAGGTATTTGTGTAGCAATTAGTTCTTCAACTTGCTCTTTTTCTTCTATCAAAGTAAGGGGATCGCCTGGACCATTACTTAAAAATACTCCACCAATCTCACCTGCATCAAATCGGGCAATTAAATCTACTGCTTTAAATGTACTAGGAACTACTTCAACTTCTAAACCAGATTGAACTAATTCATTTAAAATATTTCGCTTAACTCCAAAGTCAATAACTACAATTTTTTTATCAGACATTACAGCTTTGCTATAGTTCATATTTGCATGATCCCAAGCTCCACTTTTATGAATATATGATTCTTTTGTACTTACTTGTTCTATATAGTTTATCTCTTCAATTCTAGGCTCTAAAGATAATAATTCTTTTAGTTCATTTATATCAGATACTTCTGTTGAAGCAATCATCATCATAGCACCTTCGTTTCTTAACATTTTTGTTAAGTATCTTGTATCTATATTACAAATTCCTAAAGTGTTGTTTTCTTTTAGAAGTTCACTATATGTTTTTGTACCTCTGAAGTTTGAATATTTATCATTGTATGCTCTAACAAACACACCTTTACAATGTGCTTTTGTACTTTCCATATCATCATCATTTACACCAACATTTCCAATCTCAGGAGCTGTAAAAGTTACAAACTGTCCAGCATAAGAAGGATCTGTTGTAATCTCTTGGTATCCACTCATAGATGTATTAAAAACTATTTCACCGATTTGTGTTCCAGATGCTCCAAAACTATCAGCTTCTAAATATGTTCCATTTTCTAAATAAATATAAATTTTTTCCATTATAAAAGTCCTTTTTTAATTAGTTCTTCCTCGTAAAGTCTTGTATAAACAGCATCATAGTCTTCAGTACCAGGAATAAGTTTTCTTTTATATGTTTTGATTTTTTCATATGCTAAAGTATCCGCTTCATCATAACCTTTGATAAATGTATCAATTGAGTTAGAAATCACATTTTTTACTTGATTATCTGAAACTGTAAAGTGAATAAAATCTTCTTCATATAAATAATCCATAATATTATGTGCAATATTAGAAAATCTATCTTCCATATTTAAACTTACATCAAAATCATTTGCAAGTCTTTTTTTAGTCATCCAAAATAGTTGTCTATAGTCAGCATTATAAAACTCAATATCATCTTCATTTTTATCTAATAATTCACCTACATGCTCATCAAGTTTTATCTCTTTTGCAATATCTTCATCTATAATATTTACACAAACTTCAGTGATAAGGTTTTTCTCTTTTCGCACCTCTACAAATTCTTGAGATATTAAATCATTTGTTATTTTTCTAGCGATATAATTTGCGTGTTGTTTTTTTAGTTTCATTTTGTTCCCTTTATTATAGAATGATTGTATCTTCTCTCTCTGGAGAAGTTGATATGATTCCTACTTTTGTATTAGTTAGTTCTTCTATTCTTATTACATAATCTTTTGCTGTTTGTGGTAATTGGTCAAATTCTCTACAACCAACAACACTATCCCAACCTTTGATATCTTCATATATTGGAATAACATTTGTTAAGTCACTTGGCATATATGTAATAGTCTCACCATTTACTTCATAAGCAACACAGATTTTAATAGTTTCAAATCCGTCTAAAACATCTAGTTTCATTAAAGATAATTGATCACAACCATTTAATCTTGAAGCGTGTTTAACCGCAACTGCATCAAACCAACCACATCTTCTTCCTCTTCCAGTTGTTGTTCCAACTTCTTTTCCAACATCTGCCATAGTTTCACCAGCATCTGTAAAGTCTTCAGTTGGGAAAGGTCCATTTCCCACTCTTGTAGTATATGCTTTAACGATTCCAGTTACAATACCAATATCTTTAGGACTAAGCCCAAGACCAATACAAGCTCCAGCACTTACTGTTGAAGAAGAAGTTACAAAAGGATAAGTTCCATGGTCAATATCTAAAAGTGTACCTTGAGCACCTTCTAGTAATACTTTTTTATCAGCATCTAAAGCATCCCATACCATATTTGTAGTATTTGTAATAAACTTTGAAAGTTGTTCACTGTAAGATTTTAATTCTTCAAGTAAATCAGCTTCATTTGGTACAGCTACATCAAGTGCATCAAAGATTACTTTGTTTTCTTTAAAGTATGCCATTACATTTTTACATAATTGTACAGGGTTTTTAAGTTCTTCTGCTCTATGCCCTACTCTGTTTATTTTATCAGCATATGCAGGTCCAATTCCTTTTCCAGTAGTACCAATAGCATTTTCACCTTTAAGTTTTTCTCTTGCTTGGTCAATTAGTGAATGGTATGGTAAGTTTAAGTGTGCTTTATCAGATATAAAAATTCTACCTTCTAAATCATCAAATTGAACCATTTCTTTTATTATTGATTCAGGATTTAAAACTACACCGTTTCCTATAACATTTATAGCTTTAGGATTTAAGATTCCAGATGGTACAAGATGTAAAGCATATCTTACACCATCAACCCAAATAGTATGTCCAGCATTATGACCACCTTGACTTCTACAAACCATATCATATTCTTGTGCTAGTTTATCAACTATCTTACCTTTACCTTCATCTCCCCATTGTATTCCTACTATTAAATCTGCTTTGCTCATACTAAATCCTTTTTAATCTTCTAATATTTTTAATAAATTATCTGTATAAAGTGCAAACCCTAAAGAACTAACACCTTCACTTTTATATCTTCCACCCTTAGCAAGTGTAAGGTTACCTTCAATTACTCTATAGTAAACATCATCATAATACTTCATAGGAGTATAATATAAAGGTGATACTGTTGTATTTTTATATGTAATTGCTTCAACAATTGAAATTAACTTTTCAACTTCTACTTTTACATTTGATGGTAATATTGAAACAACATCTCTTAAATCGTCATTTGTAGTTGCATATAAAAGCTTATTTAACCAAGTAATTTTTAAGTCAAATAGTTTAGATACTTCTCCATTTTTAAAAATCTCCAAGTCAAGCGCTAATTCTTCTGCTACAAGTTTTGGTATATTTATATTTGTAACTTGAATAAGTGGTTTGATACCAATTAGATCCAATACTTCACTTGTAAGATTTATCATATCACTTGCATTGTCATACTCCAACCACTCTAAACCAATTTGATAATTTTCATTTGATGGGTAAGAAAATACAGGCTGTATATAAAACCACTTTTTATGCGAAGTAGTTCTGCCAAGTCTTCTTGTAATTATTCTAGCAACATCAAGTGTTGAATCAGCTCTTAGTGAAACTTGATTGTTTTCGCTATCACTGATTTTTATAAGTTGGTTTTCATCATCTATACTTTGGTGTTGCGAGTATGAAAAGTTAGGAGTAACAATCTCGTCAAAATTTTTATTTTCTAAAAATGTCGCGATTTTATTTTCTAATACTCTTTTCTTTTTAGCAATATTTCCAAAGTACAGTCTACTTCCATCTGGAATTTCATGTTCAAATATCATCTTAAAACATCCCTTGCATAAATACTTTGTTTGCTGTTCCATCAAATGTTCTTATTCCTAAGTCATCCATTGCTTTTTCTATTGCATTAACTGCCCATGAAGATTCATAGTCATTTACAAGTCCCATGTGATTGATTCTTAAAATTTTACCTTTTAAATGGTCTTGTCCACCAGCAATATTTAAATCATACTTTTCTTTTAAAGTTTTTCTTATCGCATTTGAATCTTCAGTGTAAATTGTAGTCATAGCATTTGCAGGAGTTGCAGGATAAACTTCAAGTCCAATTGAAACTAAAGCATCTCTTGTAGATTTTGCTCTTTTAGATGTATCTTCATATAGTTTTTCAAAACCTATTTCTTTTATCTTTGCTAGTATTTCTCCTAAACCAATGATAAGAGTAGTTGCAGCAGTGTATGCTGTAGTATTGTCTTTTTGCTTTTTAATTTCACTTAAAAGATTTAGATAATATCCAGCAGGTTTTTTAGTAATCTTAGCAACCGCATCGTTTGAAAATCCAATCATAGATAAACCAGGAGGAAGCATAAGTGCTTTTTGACTTCCTGTAATAAGTGCATCTATATTTGTAGTATCTATTTTTTCAACACCAACAGCAGTAATACCATCAGCAATTATAGATATAGCCGGATTGATAGCTTTTACAGCTTTTGCTATTTGTTCAACTGGATGTCTTAATCCACCAGCACTTTCACAAACTTGTATAAATATAGCATCGATTTTATCATCTGCTTTTATCATACTTGTAATCTCTTCAACTGTTGCGGGAACATTCCAGTCATGAACTAATTCAGTATATTCAATATTGTGAGCTTCACATATTTTTCCAAATCTTTGTCCGAACTTACCTGCATTTACAGTAAGTGCTTTTTGATGTGTAAGATTTATAACACATGCTTCCATAGCACCTGTACCACTTGAAGCTAACATAACAGCTTCTGGCATATCAAGAATTTCTAACAACAATTGTCTTGTATTTGCAAAAATTGCTTCAAATTCTGGTGTTCTATGATGTAGTGTCTCATTACTCATTGCTGTTCTAACAAATTCTGGTACAGCAGTTGGTCCTGGAGTTAATAACATTCTTTTTCCTTAACATTATAAAAGGCATCTATTTACTAGACACCTTTTTATTTCTATGTACATTATATCAAAAATATTGTTAAAACTTTGTTAGGTAAATTTACGAAATTTAGTGTAAAATATTACAGACAATATAAAGGCTAAATATGAAGCAAATAAACATACAATATTATAAAAATCAGTATGCAAATATAATTCTAGGATCATTTGAAAATAAACTTTGTTTGTTAGATTTTAGGTACAGAAAACTAAGAGAAGCAGTTGATAATAGACTGAAAAAAGGACTTAATGCAATTTTTGTAGAACAAGATGATGATATATTAAGAGATACAAGAAAACAACTTGATGAATACTTCTTGATGCAAAGAAAAGTTTTTGATATACCACTTCTTACAGTTGGGAGTGATTTTCAAAAAAGCGTATGGGAAGGACTATTGAAAATTCCTTATGGAACAACTTGTTCCTATTTACAATTAGCAACAAATATAAATAATGAAAAAGCAGTAAGAGCAGTAGCAAATGCAAACGGAGCAAATGCTTTAGGAATCATTATTCCATGCCATAGAATAATCGGCAAGAATGGTACTTTGACAGGATATGGGGGAGGACTTCCTCTTAAAAAGAAACTATTAGAATTAGAAAATAATTTATTTTCATAATCTAATTAGTTTTTGATAAAGTATTATTCACTAATTTTAGAAATAATATCTTTTGCTTGTTGTAGTGCTTTTTCGCTATCATCTTTATCAAAAGTAAGAGCAACTGCCATTCTTCTTCCAAGATGAGATTGAGGCTTACCAAATACTCTTATAAAAGAATTTTTAGTAAATATTGAAGGATCTACTTTAAGCTCTGGTGTGAATGTATCTGTTGTAGATTTATAAGCTGCACTTGCTCCTGCACCATATTCAACATAATCTAAAGGCAATCCAAGAATAGCTCTTATATGAAGTGCAAATTCACTTTGTGATTGAGTTATAAGTGTAACCATACCTGTATCATGCGGTCTTGGGCTTACTTCAGAGAAATAAACTTCATCACCTTTTACAAATAATTCAACACCAAATAATCCTCTACCACCTAAACCATCTGTAATTTTTTGCGCAACATCAATACTTCTTTGCTTAGCTAATTCACTCATATTCATAGGTTGCCATGAAAATACATAATCACCATCTTTTTGAATATGACCTATAGGTGCACAAAATGTAGTACCAGTTTCATTTCTAACTGTTAAAAGTGTAATCTCATAATCAAAAGTGATAAACTCTTCAACTATTAATTCACTGGCATCTCCTCTTGCTTCCTTTGCAACTTCCCAAGAATTTTGTAAGTCATTTGCACTTTTTGCAATAGTTTGACCATGTCCAGAGCTTGACATAACAGGCTTGATAACACATGGGAATCCAATATTGTTTGCAGCGCTTTGAAGTGCTTCAAAAGTTGAAACAAATTCATATTTTGATGCTGGAAGTTTTAACTCTTCACAAGCAAATACTCTTATATTTCTTCTATTCATAGTTTTGTTTACAGCTTCAGCATTTGGTACTACATTAAACCCTTCTTCTTCTGCTTTAAAAAGTGCCGATATGCTTATAGCTTCAACTTCAGGAAGAATAAAGTCAGGTTTTTCTTTTCTAATAACTTCTAAAAGTTCATTTTCATCTTTCATATTAATAACATAAGATTTATTAGCAACTAAGTGTGCGGGTGCATTAGCATAAGAATCAACAGCAACAGTCTCACAACCTAATCTTTGTGCTTCTATTACTACTTCTTTTCCTAATTCTCCACTTCCAAGAAGCATAATTTTTATTGAATTTGATTTTAATGGTGCTGTAAATTGCATTTTTTACCTTTTATTTTTAATATATTTTGCATTGTATCTAAACTAAAACAAACAAATAATTAAATCTCTAAATATTTTACAATATAAAAGTAAAATAACATCAAACTTTTAGTATAGTTTTAATCTAAAAATTAAAGGCATTACATGAAATTTATCACTTTTTTATTATTTATTAGTTGTACACTATTTGCAAAAGAACAAACATATGTTTTACTAGGAGTTAGTATTGATAATATTGACCATAAAATCACTGCAAATAATACATACAAAGTACAGAGAGAACAAACATATAGAATTAACTATACCATAGGAAAACAATATGAAAATTATAGGTATTCAGCAAATCTTCTAGCAAATAAAGAAATTCTTACTTTTGTATCATTTGATTATTTATACCCTAGTATGTTAGAAGGAAATACTGATGCTTTTATTGGTATATCTATTGGTAAGGCAAAATTATCTACTGCAGAATTTGGGAATTTACAAACAAGTAATTTATATGAAGACATATCATCGTTTCAAGTAGGATTCACTTCAAATGATATGGAGTTTGGGTATAGACATTTTTTTATGAATGCAGAATTTAAAAATAGTACTTATAAAGAAGTTATAGACTCTTTACAATCTGTATATATAGCTTTTAAATTCTAAAATAACTTAAAAATTATATAATAAAAAAGGGATAAAGCAAAAGCTTCATCCCTTTTTTTGTATGTACTTATAAAGATTACAGTCGAGACTCATATCTTCT
>DQSS01000064.1 GCA_015663165.1 Arcobacter sp.
CTAACTCTTCTTTTGAGCTTCTATTGTTTATGTACCTTGCAACATCCATACCTATAAGTCCAGCAGTAAAAAATCTTACGATGTCCATCTCTGAAAAGTTAAAACTTCGTACCATAAAATGTTCTGTTGATTTTGTTTTGTATATGGAGGCAACTCTTTTTATAAACTCTATATCTATGGGGCTATGAACAAAAGAGAGGTTGATAGTATCAATACTACGATGTATGGGTATAGGACTTACACCTATTAGCCCTCGGTTACCCATTACAGCGTCAAATACCTTTGCTGCTACATCTACACTTACTGCACTTTTTCCAGATTTTATATTGAGAGAGAATAGGATTTCCGGAGAGAGTCTATCTATCCGACCTATCAGTTCTCGACTCTTTATCCCCAGTTCACTTGCCATCTCTTCTATTTTTACACTATCCATCTTTTACTCCTTTGATTTGAATATCAAAGTGTAGCTTTTTATATGGACGTTATTTGTCTATGTACTGTTTTATTTTCATGATATCTGTAAGCATCGTACTAAATATTTCATTTGAATTAATTAGTTCTTCAAGCTTTCTAATATCTCCAAAGTGTTTTGCACACTTTTCATGCTTTGGATTTAATATTTTATTTATTTTATGATCACAATAATAAAAATTTTCTAGCTTTTTTCCTTGATTAATTAGGTCATTAATTTCATTACTGCAAATTACACCATAATACAAGCCATACTTTGCAACTTTGACGAATAAATATTTATTATCTCCAAAATTACAATCAAAAACTAATCCATAATGTTTTGATCCATGTTTTTTATATCTTAATCTATTTTTTTTGGTAATATGATTTCTGTCTTGTCACTATATGACTTATCTTCTAATTCTTTTGATAGTTTATTAAAAAAATGAACCAGTACATCTCTCTTAATTTTATCCATTTCCTTATCAAGTTCCAAAGCCAATAAGAGCTTATCTTTATTACCTTCCTTTAGCAGTTCTTCTTCTATAGTCACAACTTTTCCCTTATAAATTCCATTAACTCTTTCAACCACATCAATATATTGCCCAATTGATTCATTGAGGTTCGCTATATTACTAATCTTTTTTCTACACTCTGTCAGCCAAGGTAGTATTACATCTATATATCCCACTTTCTGATATTTAGCCTCATACCTTTTTAAACCATTAGGTACTAACAACTCAGTATTATTCCTTTTTGAGCACTTTTCTAGTTTATCATCACTATTCGTAAAATAGATATATTCACCATCTGTACCATGTTCTGCAGGTACAACTTTTTTTCTTGGTGTTAGATAGACAACACGTAATAAATTTTCATCTAAAACAAATGATTTCTTATCATATTGTCTAGTTCTGCCCCCTTTTTTTATTAAATTTTGATCACTGTTATCTTCCACAATTATGTTAATATATTTCATAATTTGGCAAGGTTGGTCACTTGCCCATATTTTATTTTCAATTATTAAATGTTTACTTCCATCTGTAATATATAAATCAATATCCTTATACTCTATTTGTACAGTAGCATTTGACAAATCCATACTCCAGTTTTTTAGCCCTAATCTTTCTAAAAAAATTTCTAAAAATAAACTACCTTGATAGTGCTTTCCCTTTGGGTCAAGTAACTTACCTATCATTCGTGAATGCAGCCTAACTTCATCATGATATTTTAAGACCGTTGTAAGAAGATTAAAATCATTCCAACCTCTTTTTTTCTGTTCTGTTTGTTCTTTTAATGTATTTTCTACAAAAGAAAATAATGTATCATACTTCTGTTCCAACTCATCTCCCTCTTAATTTAATTCACTCAATTATATCATCAGAAATTCTATTATACTCAAGATTATACTTCACGAATGCCTTCACTGATAAATACGACGAAACTTCTTTCCACTCTTCGAAAAAAGTCTCACCTTCTGCCTCTTTTTTAATTCCAACCTAAGTTCATACGGCTCTCTTATAATCTCTATTATAAATTTTGCTTTATTGTAACCAATTGCAAGTTTTCTCTGCAGAAAACTAGGAGAGAAATTCTTATTTTGTTTAACAATTTGTTCTGCTTTATCATACAATAGTTTATCTATAATCATTTAATCTCCTCCTTCAATTCCAGTTCATAGCACTATGGTAGCTACTTAAGTTGGTTAAAATATATTCCACAGCTACGGCATGGGCATACTCAGGGTATTTTTCATTATACATCATAGGCATAGAGAGCTCTTTCTTTCCATTTTTTTCTATCCAACCATATTGTTTTATAGTTGCTTCTATTGGGTTCATATAGCTTGGAAGGCTCTCTCTAATATTTCTAATTTTTTGCATCGTTTCGCTATACCACTTCTCATCTTTTCCAAAGAATTCATAAGCCCACCGCTTATCTTGTTCTCTTCTAAATGCAAACTTTGCATCAAGCATCTCACTATGCAGATCTTTTGTAGATACTCCAACTTCATCTGCAAGTAGATGAATATTCCGTCCTGTAATTCTTAGTCCTGTTCTCATATATGCTCCTAATTCATTGATTTTCTTATTGCTGTTACAGCAGTTCCATTACGTTCAAGCACTACAAATGAACGCCCACACAACTGTTTCCATGTCCATCTTGGTGAAATGAACTCAATAATTTCATCATTTTCTTGATATTTATTCATGATGTCTCTATATTTCTCACCCCATATATCATTACTCAAAATATTTTCTTTGTACCTTCTCTTAAAATCATTTATGCTAATTAGAAGTTTTACTTCTGTCTTAGTGAGTACAGCATTAGCAATAGTCTCAATTTTATATGCATCTACAAAACCTATGTTTTCTTTACAATAAAGTACATGTCTATCATCTATATGTTTTATGCTCTTCTTGCCTTTTACGGGTATGTTCTCGCAAATGCAAAGATAGTCCTTCAATACTGATACTATTTCATCATCTGGTCTACGTATATTCTCAAGTCTATTTAAGAAGAAAATAAAACTTTGAAGATTCGTTTCATCTTCTAAAATAGCTGGTATTAAGTTCCCTAAAGTTATTTTCTTATCAAGTTTATCTATCATGTTATTCCTTCCATTTAATTATATTATAGTGCTTCAATTCATTCCGCACATACACCTAGCTCACGAATAATTCCTTGTGATTTTATGCATCTTTTAAAGGCAATAACCCTGTGCATACTTATCGAACCTCTTTTCAACAATGGCATCAACAGCAGAAAACACTTCTTCCATGGTCTCAATATATCCAACAATAAAAAGATGAAAACCAAAATAAAGATATCCATCTTCATCTACTTTTTCTAAAATATTATCTTTCTCTACCCATGCGATAAAATAATATTTTGGCATTCGTTGATTAACATTCAAATGTCCAATCTCTTCCCATATAGGTCTATCGTCACCATAGCGTTTACTAATTTCATTTTTAGGGATTTGTATACGGCGTTTATTTAATTCACATATAGTTTCATAGGCTAAAACACCGCCATATGTCTC
>DQSS01000040.1 GCA_015663165.1 Arcobacter sp.
ATGAAAAATGTTGCCAAAGCTGAAAATGTAGATGTAGAACTTATTAGAAGTGAAGTAGCAAGAGGTCGTATGATCATTCCTGCAAATGTAAATCATAAAAACTTAATTCCAATGGCTATTGGTATTAAATCTTTATGTAAAATAAATGCAAATATTGGTTCATCGGCTCTAGCAAGTGATATTGAAGGTGAAATTGAAAAAGTTGATATGTGTTTAAAATATGGTGCTGACACTATTATGGATTTAAGTACAGGTGGAGACTTAGATGAGATTAGAAAAGCAGTAATTGCACATTCTAGTGTTCCTATTGGAACAGTACCTATGTATCAAATTATTGCAGATTGTGGAGATGATATCAAGAATCTTACAATTGAATCTATGCTTAAAACTATTGAAAAGCAAGCACAGCAAGGAGTTAGTTATATTACTATCCATGCTGGTTTCTTACTTGAAACTATGCCTTTAATAGCAAAAAGAAAAATGGGAATCGTTTCAAGAGGTGGTTCACTTATGGCATCTTGGATGATGCACTACCATAAAGAAAATCCATTTTATGAAGCATTTGATGATATCTTAGATATCTGTGCTAAATATGATGTTTCTTTATCTTTGGGTGATAGTTTAAGACCAGGTTGTTTAGCTGATGCATCTGATGAAGCACAACTAAGCGAGCTTAAAGTTTTAGGTGAACTTACACTTAAAGCATGGGAAAAAGATGTTCAAGTTATGATTGAAGGTCCAGGACATGTTCCTTTAAATCAAATTGAAAGAAATATGAAGCTTGAAAGAGAATACTGTTATGAAGCTCCATTCTATATTCTTGGACCACTAGTTACTGATATTGGTGCTGGGTATGATCATATTACTTCTGCTATTGGTGCAGCTGTTGGTGGTTGGCATGGATGTTCTATGTTATGTTATGTAACTCCAAAAGAACACTTAGGTTTGCCTAATGCAGAAGATGTAAGAGTTGGAATTATTTCATATAAGATAGCTGCACACGCTGCAGATATTGCAAGAGGAAGAAAAAATGCAAGAGATATTGATGATGAAATGTCTGATGCTAGATATAACTTTGACTGGAATAAACAATTTGAATTAGCACTTGATGGTGATAGAGCAAAAGAATACCATGATGAAACTCTTCCCCAAGATGTATTTAAAGATGCTGAATTTTGTTCTATGTGTGGACCAAAGTTTTGTTCGTATAAAATTACAAGAGAGATAGTTGCCGCAAATCCAGATATGTAAATATCAGATTTTAAAAAGTAAGATAACAAGATTACTTACTTTTTAAATCAGTAAATTATTTTCAATAAATCAGGATATTTAAATTTATAATTTAAAATATCTTTTACTTTTTCATTTGAGATTATTTTATAACTACTAGTTATATTTTCTTCAAACTCTAAATTGATATCTAATTGTTTTGCACTATAAGTATAAAATTCTTTTTTTGTAGGATGTGTAGTAGCGCAACAGTTGAATGTTTCATTCCATTTGTTTTGTTTTATTATTTCAAATATTATATTTATACAATCATCTCTATATATCATATTTACATAGGCATTTGCATTTTTAACTATTTTATTTTTGAAAAAAGCACCTGGATGTCTACCGTATCCAAGCAAACCTCCAAATCTTATAATTGTAGTATTAAATGATTTATTCTTTAAAAATAATTGTTCTATTTGGTATAATACTTTGTCTTTATCTTCATAATTATCAGACTCTTTAATCGTTGCATTTATATCATTATACACAGAAGTAGAACTAACAAAAATAATATTTTGAATAGATGACTTTTCAATTTTTTCAATCAAATATCTAAAAGCTTTAATATTTTTTGATGGTATATTTATAATCAATACATCACAATTAAAAAAATTATTATCTTTATAGTACATATTATCTATATCTATAAAAAAATGATTAATATTTGTTTTTTCAAATATACAGTGTTCTTTTCTATTTGATACATTTATATTGATAAATTCTAGTGCAAGATTTTTTGCTAAGCTATTTCCTAGCCATCCATTTCCAAGTATACTAATATTTTTACTTTTCAAATTTATCCTTTTAATTTTATGCGTATTATTTCATTTAATTTGTATTTAATACATTTATTATAAATTAATTTAAAAAGATTAAGATAGGACTTATCTTATTTAGTTAAAATCTGAAAAATTACTGAGATGATTAGGAGAAAGTTAATGGAAAATGAATATATAATCTTTTTAATTGTATCTCTTTTTATTGGTTTTACTTATGGTGTAATTGCTCAAAGAAAACAATTTTGTTTTTCTGGTGGAATAAAAGATTTAATACTTTTTTCACATACTAGAAGAACAGCTTCACTAATAGTTGCTATTGCAACTGTTATATTATTTACACAAACATTTTCATATATTTACAATATCGACTTAAGCGCTTCAAAATACTATATCAATATTAATTATTTATTTATTATTCTTGGTGGACTTATGTTTGGTTATGGAATGATGGTAGCTGATGGATGTAGCTCTAGACATTTGATTAAACTTGCCCAAGGTGAAAAAGAATCTTTTTATATACTAATATCTTTAGCCATTTTTGCATATATTACATATAATCTTTTTCAATCATTTTATGCAAGTATTTATGAAAATATCATAGTTTCATATACTACATTTGAGTCATCATTTCAAATACCTTATATCTTAGCATTTATACTTATTTCTTTTTTGCTATACAAAAGTTTAAACAGATGTATGAATATATTTCAATGTTGGGATGGATTTAGTATAGGTGTACTTATATCTCTTACTTGGGTTTTTACATCTGTAGTTGCTGTTGAACTTTTTCTTGATGTTAAAGCACAAAGTTTATCTTTTGTTTATCCATTAGGAAAGATTACGGAAGGCTTTGTAACTTTAAATGAAGAAGTTATCAACTTTGGAGTACTTACGGTTATTGGAGTACTAATAGGTGCATTTATATCTTCAAAGTTCAATTCCCAATATTCTAAAAAACAAATGTGTGATAACTCACAACAAAACCCACCAATCTTAATTAAAAAAATTGTTGGTGGTGCATTTATGGGAGTAGGTGGTATACTTGCTGTTGGTTGCACAGTTGGGCAAGGTTTAAGTGGAATAAGTACACTTTCTTTTGCATCTTTTTTAGCAATAGCATCTATTTATGTAAGTGCTTATTTTACAGCAAAAAAAATGAAAAAAGATAATGCTTTAATAGCATGTTTTGTTTTTGATTTTGATGTAAAAAAATAAAGATATCAAATAATATAAAAGTTGTTTGATGCGAACTAATACCATCTAAAAAAGATTAAATAATACAATATAAAAGTATACTCGTTAGATACTCACTCTCTTTTCATAAAACCGAAATGATAGATCAAAAAGAAGATAAAATAGTCTTAATCACAACTTTAATTCAAACTGAAGGTACACTTACTATAACCATTCAAGACAATGCATATGGAATAAATAATGATATTATCGATAGAATATATGAACCATATTTTACAACAAAACATCAAAGTCAAGGGACTGGATTAGGTCTTTATGTTGTTCACCAAATAATTACTAAGAATTTAAATGGAACTATTCATGTTGAAAATAAAGTATTTAATTATGAAGGTTCAAATCATAAAGGAGCATGTTTTACGATAACTCTTCCAGTTTCTTCATATATTAATTATAAATAGACTTAAATTAATTAAGACTAAATTTATCTTATTTAGTTAAAATCTAAAAAATTAAAAAGGAATACAATGATAACAGTTGAACAAATTAACGAAAAATTATCAAAAGTAGCATATCCAGGATTTACAAAGTCAATAGTAGACTTTGGATTTGTAAAGGATGTTGCAGTAGAAAATAACAATGCAATGATTTTTGTAGATATTACTTCAAGTGCTCCAGAAGTAGAAGCATCTTTAAGAGAAGATATTACAAAAGAATTGAAAGTTTTAGGTCTAGAAGATATTAATATTACTATTAAAAAACCACAAGCACCAAAGCAAATGTCAAATACTCAAAGTGGTAAAAATATAGCGCCACAAGTTAAAAACTTTATTATGGTAAGTTCAGGAAAAGGTGGAGTTGGAAAATCAACTACATCAGTGAACTTAGCAATTGCTCTTGCTATGCAAGGTAAAAAAGTTGGACTTTTAGATGCTGATATCTATGGACCAAATATACCGCGTATGGTTGGTCTTGATGGTTCTGAACCAGAAATAATAGGTGGAAAAGTTAAACCTTTCAATGCTTATGGTATTGAAGTTATGTCTATGGGTTCTTTAGTTGAAGAAGGTCAAGCTTTAGTATGGAGAGGTGCAATGATTCAAAAAGCTATTCAACAGCTTCTTCAAGATATTTTATGGTCAGAACTTGACTGTTTAGTAATCGATATGCCACCAGGAACAGGTGATGCACAACTTACTTTAGCTCAAAGTGTACCAGTAGCTGCTGGAATCAACGTAACAACTCCTCAGCAAGTAGCACTTGATGATTCAAGAAGATCTTTAGAGATGTTTGCAAAGTTAAATATTCCAGTAGCTGGAATAGTTGAAAATATGAGTGGATTTGTTTGTCCTAAATGTGATGAAGAAAGTGATATATTTGGATCTGGAACTTGTGATGATTTAGCAAAAGAATATAATACTGATGTACTTGCTTGTATTCCAATTGAACCAAGTATTAGAGTTGCAGGAGATGAAGGTAAGCCAGTAGTTTACTTCTATCCTGATTCACTTACAGGTAAAAGATACCTAGAAGCAGCTGATAAGTTATGGGCAAATATTGTAAAATCAAATGAAGATGGAGCAATAGGAAACGATACAATTCAACCAAATCTTCCTGCAGGTGTTAGTGCTTGTAGTGCAGAAGGTCAAGCTTACCAAGAAAAACAAAAACAAGAAGCAGCAGAAAAAGCAGCTAGCGGTGGATGTTGTGGTGGTGGACACTGTAGCTAAAACTACAATTAAAGATATGTTTTTAACATATCTTTAATAAAAAACAAGTATCATAACACTTATATATTTATAAGGAAAAATTATGAAACTTTTTAAAATACTTCTACTAATAGTATTTACATTTTCTATATCGTTAACTGCTAATCAAACTTCGGATACAAAATCATTCAAATACAACTTAAACTATAAATATGCACTAGCACAAGCCAAAGCACAAGATAAACCTTTGATGTTGGTTATTGAAGAAAAATATTGCCCATGGTGTAAAAAACTAAAAGAAAAAACATTTGCAAACCCTGTAATAAACGCTATGATTAAAAAAGATTTCATAGTTGTAAAATTAACAGATGGACAAGATGATATACCAAATAAATTTTATGCAGACGTATTTCCAACTGTATATTTTATAAACCCACAAAATAATGAATTTTATTTTAAAAAAAGAGGTTATAGATCAGCTATAAAATATAAAAAAACACTTATTTATGCAATGAAAGTACATAACGATAGATAAAAATATGTCAATATGACATAAATTTTATAAAATCTAATTTTATTTGTTACTATTTTAAATATACAATTTAAAAAAGGAATATTATGTCTAAAATGTCAAAACTCTTATGTGCATCAATAGATGGCTTTGATGCAATCACTGTTGAGATTGAATCAACCTTTACAAAAGGACTTCCAAGCTTCTCAATAGTAGGCTTGGGAAATACTGCAATACAAGAAAGTAAAGATAGAATAAAATCATCACTTCTTACAAATGACTTTAAATTCCCACCAAAAAGAATCACAATAAATCTAAGCCCTTCTGAAGTAGTTAAAAAAGGTTCTCACCTCGACTGTGCTATGGCACTACTTATTGCAACAAATGATAAGAATATAGACTTTAAAGATTTTTATGTTTTTGGAGAGCTTGGACTTGATGGAAAACTAAAAGATACAGCTTCTATATTTATACTAATACTTTCTTTAGCTAAAGAGGGCAAAATAAAAAATGTACTTATTCCAAAAGAGTCAATTCCTAAGATTTCAACAATTCCAAATCTAAATATTTACGCAGTTGATAATTTAAACGAAGCAATAGAATTTTTTTCACAAGACAATAAAAGTTCAAAAATAGTAGAAAACAAAAAGTTTGACTATAAATATTTAGATATAAACAATAAAAAATATTACTATGATACCTCATATTATTTAGATTTCTTAGATGTAAAAGGACAAAATATAGCCAAAAGAGCGGCACTAATAAGTGCAGCAGGAAATCACAATATATTACTAGAAGGAAACCCAGGATGTGGAAAAAGTATGATAACCAAAAGATTGCAATATATTATGCCTCCCATGAGCTTAGAAGAGATTTTGGATAAAGCAAAGATGGATAGCTTTGAACTAAAAGAGCCAAGCTTTAAACCACACAGAGCATTTGTATCTCCACATCATAGTTCTACAAAAGCATCTATAATTGGTGGTACAAAAATAGGAGAAATCGCACTATGCAACAATGGTATATTATTTTTTGATGAACTACCACACTTTTCAAAGACAATCATTGAAGCACTCAGAGAACCACTTGAAGATCATAGTATATTAGTATCACGAGTAAATACAAAAATAAAATATGAAACAAAATTTTTATTTATATCAGCAATGAATCCCTGCCCATGTGGAAACTTACTATCTAAAACAAAAGAATGTAGATGTACTCAACTAGAAGTACAAAGATATAAAAGTAGGATATCAGATCCATTCTTGGATAGAATAGATTTATATATTATCATGAATGAAGTAAATTCAAATGATAAGGCAAATACCACAAGCAAAGAATTACATGAAAAAGTACTAAAGGCATTTAGTGCGCAAAAACAAAGAGGACAAAAAGAACTAAATGGAAAACTAAATGAAAAAGATATAGAAAAGTTTTGCAAACTAGATATAGAATCAAATGAGATATTACAAAAAGCAATAGATAGTTTTTCTCTAACATTTAGATCAATAAACAAAATACTAAAAGTAAGTAGAACAATAGCAGATATAGAAAACGAACCTAAAATACAAAAGAATCATCTATTAGAAGCATTATCTTATAGAAAGAGATAGTTTAATCTTACTATAAGTTTTATTAGTTATAATTCCACTCTAAAAAGTAACTATACTTTTAAAACATTCCGGATTAGCTCAGTGGTAGAGTAGATGACTGTTAATCATTTGGTCGCTGGTTCGAATCCAGCATCCGGAGCCACTTCACTCAGAACCCTTATACTACAATCATTAAAGACTTTTAAAATTCCATTGTGTCAGAATTGTGCTAACTTACTTTTAATTCATTTAAGAAACTAGCTCTTTTTATGTATCGTGCATACTTGGATAATGTCATTGTACTATCTTTAGGTCATAACGCCAATTCACACTTAAAGTGCAACAAAACCAACCAAAATTATGCCACCATTTTTCTTGAAACTTCCTTGAAAAATATCTCATTTGGTGTGTA
>DQSS01000166.1 GCA_015663165.1 Arcobacter sp.
ATCAGATGTTTAACTTAAAATTTTATGAGGAGGAAAATTAGTCAAAATGTTACGGTTAGACACAACATTTAACATATGTCTCATTTCTACTCCATTAGAATTCCTTTTTATTGTTAATCTATATTATAATATCTTATTCTTTCTTATTTAATATAATTATTTAAATAAACTAATTTAAGATGTATATAGTTGAATTTATCCCTTGTATTTCTAATTCTTCACATATTTTTCCTACGGTTGAATTTATTTTAACTACTAATGTATTTCCTAAAATAGATATATCTATACAATTTTTTTCATTTTCCATAAATTTTACACTTGTATCGCTAATATCCCAGATAGATGAATTAAGATTTATACTATCACTAATCTTATCTATTTTTTTGTTTAGTATGTAGTAGCTTTGAACTGAAGATATTATAGAACTTGTGTCTTGTTTTATTGCCGAAATAGTTGCTGTAGTGTTTAGGTTAAATAATTTGGGAATAGCTACACTTGCAATTATACCAATAATCATAATGGCAAAAATAAGTTCTATAATAGAGAATGATTTCTTTTCGTTGTAAGTTTTTTTCATAATATTACCTTGTATGTAAGTAAATATTATATCGAGATGGTGTAACTTTTTGGTAATTTTAAAGATAAAAGAATATATTTTGTGTTCTTTTATCTTTATGTAGTATTTCTAGTTTTCTTCTAAGCTTTTATTGTAAAAATTAAGATATTTATTATCTTTTTCATCTCTAGCTTTCATTGCATTTCTTGGGTGTTGAACTAATTGTCCAGCAACCATATATGGAATACTATATCCCCAATCAAGCTCTTTTTCTAAAGGTACAATATAGTTTTCAATAAAATCTAAAACAGGAGTAAGTTTATATTTTGGAGTATCTAAATATCCTATTAAAAGTTCCATTGCACAGTTTCCTGCACCTCTTCCTAGTCCCGAAATAGTAACATCTAAGAATGTTACACCGTTGTTTTTAGACTCTATTGTATTTGCAAATGCAAGTTGGATATTGTTGTGTGCATGAATACCTACTTGTTTATTTACAGCTGATGCAACTTTTGTATATTGTTGTGCCAGTGTAGCTATCTCGTTTGGATAGTATGAACCAAAAGTATCTGCTATATAGATTACATCAACATTTATTTTTGATAGCCTTTGTAAAGCATCTGCCAATTCTTTTTTAGCTACTTTAGCAACTGCCATAATATTTATAGTAGTTTCATAGCCTTTTTTATTTGCTTGCTCTGCTAGCTCTATTGCTTCAGGTATTTGATGAATATATGTAGCAATTCTTATCATATCAACTACAGAATCTTTTTTTTCTAAAAGTTCAGAGTTTACAGTTCTACCTATATCGGACATAACTGCAATTTTTAAATTGCTATTATTATCACCAACGATTCTTCTAATATCTTCTTCTTTACAGAAATTCCAAGCACCAAAATCATCTTCGCTCATTAAGCTTGTAGAATTATTTTTTCCTATTTCCATATAGTCTATACCAGCTTTTACACAAGTATTGTAAACACCTCTTACAAAATCATCTGTAAAATAAAAATTATTTACTAATCCTCCATCCCGTATTGTACAGTCAAATACTTTTATATTATTTGTTTCTATCATAGTTTCTTCTTTATTATTGTCTTGATTCTTTAAGCGTATCAGCAATCATAAATGCTAATTCTAAAGATTGGTCAGCGTTTAGTCTTGGATCACATTGTGTATGGTATCTTGATGTTAAATCTTCAGTTGAAATCTCACAACTTGTACTTCCTGTACATTCTGTTACATCTTGACCAGTCATTTCAAGGTGAATACCGCCAGCGATACTTCCTTGTTTTTTATGAATTTCAAAAAACTGTTGAACTTCACTTAAAATATTTGCGAAGTCTCTTGTTTTATATCCATTTGATGCTTTTTCAACATTTCCATGCATAGGGTCACAAGACCATACCACTTTTTTACCTTCAGCTTCCACTTTAGCTAAAAGTTTTGGGAAAAATTCTTGAATTTTAGATGCACCCATTCTTACAATAAGGTTTAATCTTCCCTCTTCATTGTTTGGATTTAAAGCTTCAATTAGTTCAATAAGTTCATCTTCACCCATAGTAGGACCAACTTTACATCCAATAGGATTTTGAATACCTTTGAAGTATTCAATATGTGCTTCATCTAAAGCTCTAGTTCTATCCCCTATCCATAACATATGTGCTGAACAATCATAGTATTCATCAGTTAAAGAATCTTTTCTTGTAAGTGCTTCTTCATAGTTAAGTAAAAGTGCTTCATGTGAAGTATAAAGAGTAGTTTGTGCTAAAGCAGGAGTATTTGAACTATTGATTCCACAAGCTTGCATAAATGTTAAGCTTTCAGAAATCTTAGCAGCTAGTTCTTCATATTTTGCACCCAATGAGTGATTTTTCATATAGTTTAAATTCCATTGATGAACTTTGTTTAAGTCAGCCATTCCACCTCTTGCAAATGCTCTAAGTAAGTTTAGAGTTGCAGCACTTTGGTTGTATGCTTTTAAAAGTTTTTTAGGATTTGGTTGTCTTGCTTTTTCATTTGCTTCAATATCATTTATGATATCTCCTCTATAACTTGGATACTCAACACCATCAATTATCTCAGTATCACTTGATCTTGGTTTTGCAAATTGTCCAGCAACTCTACCTATTTTTACAACTGGCTTACCAGAAGAAAATGTCATAACTACAGCCATTTGCATCATAATTTGAAATAGTGATTTTATATTTTCAGCATCAAAAGATTTAAAACTCTCAGCACAATCTCCACCTTGAAGTAAAAATGCCTCACCTCTTCCAACAGCTGCAAGTTGTTCTTTTAAGTTTCTAGCTTCCCCTGCAAATATTAGTGGGGGATATGTAGATAGTTCAGCTTCTGTTTTTAAAAGTTGTTCTTTATCTTTATATGTTGGTTGTTGTTTTATTGGAAATTTTCTCCAAGAATTTGGTGTCCATGTATTTTTCATATTATTTCCTTTTAGGTTTCTAATTTTAGTTTTTTTATCATATTTGTAAATGATATTTTAAATGATTCAAGTCCATCATTTAAAAGCTTTTGACTTATTTCTTCTATATTTATTCCATTTTCTTCTAGGTTTTTGAAGTATGTATCACACTCATCTTCACTTATGATTTTTGATTTAGTAAATTCATTTTTATTTATATATGCATTTATTGTTGCTAATGGAGCTGTATTTATACTATGTGGATAAATTAAATTATCAATATAATATGAAGAATCTAAAGCGTCATCTTTTACTCCTGTACTTGCAAAAAGAGTTCTTATGTTTGTATTTTCAAACTTTTGTATTTCGTGGTAACATTTAACTGCATTTAATATTCCAGTTTGTGAAGGCTTGATATCTAAGCTTAGAAGCTTTTCATCTAGTAATCTATCAAATCTACTAACAAAGATAGATACTACTGCTTTTGCATTATGATTTGAAAGTTCAATACCTTCATTTAATGCTTTTGTACATTGTATTGCTTGATTTACTGAAAAGATTAAAGTTGCATTTACATTGATACCTTGTGATGTTAGTTCTTTCATTGCAATATACCCAGCTTGTGTTGCTGGAACTTTTATCATTACATTATCATAATCTATCTCTTCAAATAATCTAACACCTTCTTGAATCGTTGCATCTGCATCATCACACAGTAAAGGATCAACTTCTATAGAAATAAATCCATCTTGCTCATCTCGCTCATGTAAAGGATGCATAATTTGAGCAGCTCTTTTTATATCAGTTATTGCTAACTCTTCATAGATTTTTTTTGCACTATTTACTTGAAGCATCTCAATTTGTTGAATATAAGCTCCACTTGTAGCAATAGACTGTTCAAATATTGCTGGGTTACTTGTAGCACCTTGTATAGTTTTATTTTTTAGTAAGTTTTGAAACTCTTCTTCTAAAAAATCTCTTTCTATAAAATCACACCATAAAGAAAAGTTAAAACTTTTTTTAAAATTCATTATTTTTTATCTCCACAGCTTATATCTTCAGCTGTTTTTCTTTTAAAGTCTTTAAGTACAAAACCTCTACACTCTTGCTTTGTATTTAAGTTGGTAAATATTACAAAGTATTTAAAACCTTGTATCTTAGTATCTTTATTTTCTACTTTTGTAGTACCATATACTTTTACATTAGATACATTTGTGTATCCAAGCTGGGTAAGTATTCTTGTGACTTTTTGGGCTTTTCCATTTTCAGTCATAAAGAATGTAGCTGCACCTAGAAGTATTAGAATAGCCATAATTACAAAACTCTTTTTAGGGATTGCTCTTGTTTGGATTTTATTATCCATTGGTCCACCTTTTAATTAAAGGCACTATTTTACCATAATTACTCTAAAAAGATAAAAATTGCTAAATAAGTACATTTAAACCATCTTTTTGCTACAATCGCACCATGAAAAGAGTATTAATTTTATTAGATGGTATTGTTGCTAAAGTCATGTTAAAAAGGCTTATTCAGACAGATACATCACATAGTGTATATGATGTGGTTTATATGAATGATAATATATTAGATTTACAAAAGCCACAAAACTTTACATTTTATAAGTTTGACCCTACAAGTTTTTCTAAACTAAAGCTAGTAATGTCAAAAGTTGTTCATACTGATGCGCTTGTCGTTATGTCAAATAGAAATGACACAAAAGCGGTATTGGATAATATTGAATTAATAAATCCAAATTTATTTTTTTCGGTTTATAATGAGTGGAATTTAAAATTTGACAATATACATATTCAAGATTATAATGGTCTTGATGTATTAGCAAATGGACTTATTGAAAAACTACCAAATGTACCAGTAACAGCACAAAATATTGGACTAAAGCAAGGTGAAATAATGGAAATCAAAATTCCATTTGGTTCATCTTATGCTTATAGATATATAGGAAGTATCTCTCAAAAAGAGTGGAAGATATTTGCTTTGTATAGAAATGGTATTTTAGTAAATGCAAAACCTACTGTTGTTTTAAAACCAAATGATATTGTATTAATCATCGGTAAACCAAAAGTATTACTTCAAGTATATAATGCTGTTTCAAAATCTTATGGGCACTTTCCTATGCCATTTGGAAAAAATATATATGTATATATCAACCTTTATATTCAAAGTGAAGCTGAAGCCGTTAATACTCTTAAAAAAGCAAGACTATTAACAGCAAAAATGAAAAATTCAAAACTAATAGTAAAGATAACAAAGCCTACAACTATGGAATGTATTTATAAACTAAAAGAAACTATATCAGCTGTAAAAAATAAAAAGATAGAATTTGATTATCATTTTAGAGATGATGCTAGTATGTTAAAAGAAGATAAAAAAAGATTTGATATGGGAATTATTGTATTGAGTCAAAGTTTATTGCAAAATATAAAAATAGTAAAACAAGTTCTAAAGTTAAGAATACCAATTTTTAAAGTTGGAACAGAAAATATAAATAAAATAAACACAGCAGTAGTAGTTCTAAATAATATCACACACTATGAACAGCTTTCGCCAATAATTTTTGATATAACTTCACAACTGAAATATAAAATAAATGTAATTGATTCAGACCCAATAGGAGATCAAGATAGAAGTAATCTAATAGAGCACTTTGACAATCTTTCAAAGATATTTAACCAATCTATTAAAATAGAAACAAATACTAAAAATCCAGTGAAGTTATTGAAAAGAAAAAAGAATGTATTACAAATATTACCAATCAAAAATGATATGCTTGAAAAAAGATATTTTGATTTTTTTACAACAAACAGTGATATTTTATCATATGATTTAAAATACTTAAATCAAATCTTAATACCAATTATAGAAGAAGAATAAGGAAAAAAATGAACTTTGAAAAATACCCATTTGAAAAACTAAACGAGCTACTTAAAGATATAACACCATCAAAAGATTATGAAGCAAGTTCACTTACAATAGGTGAACCACAGTTTTCAACACCACAATTTATACAAGATGAACTAAAAAATACAACAGAGCTTTTAAACAAATATCCAAAAAGTTCAGGTGAAGTTTACCTAAAAGAAGCGATGATTGGATTTATTCAAAAAAGATTTGATGTTTGTATAAGTAAAGAAGAGATTATTCCTGTATTTGGTACTAGAGAAGTATTGTTTAATCTTCCTCAGTTTTTACTCTTCGATGTGGAGTGTGCTACTATGGCATTTACAAATCCATTTTATCAAATCTACGAAGGTGCTGCAACTGCATCACGAGCTAAAACTATACATTTAGACTTAACTATTGAAAATAACTTTTTACCAGTAATAGATGATGAAGAATTAAAGCAATGTAATCTTGTGATATTAAACTTTCCAAACAATCCAACTTCTGCAACTATTAGCAAACAAGAATTAGTAAAGTGGGTTAAGAAGTCTTTAGAATATGGATTTATACTTATAAATGATGAGTGCTACTCTGAACTATATTTTGATGAATCTAAAAAGCCAGTATCATTACTAGAAGCAAGTATAGAAGCTGGAAACCCAAGCTTTAAAAATATGCTTGTATTGAACTCTATTTCAAAAAGAAGTTCAGCACCAGGTTTACGAAGTGGATTTATAGCTGGCGATGCAAAAATACTAAAAGAGTATATGAAGTATAGAACTTATGTAGGATGTGCTTTACCTCTACCTATGCAAAAAACAGCGGCAATTGCTTGGAGTGAAGAATCTCATGTGCAAGCTTTTAGAGAGATATATAAAGAAAACTTTGAAATAGCAAAAGATATTTTAGGTGTTGATATTCCTGAGGCTACATTTTATATTTGGTTGAAAGTAAATGATGAGTTAAAATTTACTCAAGAATTATTTGAGCAAAAAAATATCAAAGTATTACCAGGGTCTTATCTTGGTAGAAATGGCATCGGAAAAGATTATGTAAGAATTGCATTGGTTGAAAATGCTACAAAAACAAAAGAAGTTTTAAGTAGATTAAAAGACTTTATGAAGGAATATAAATAATGACACAAGATGAAATAGTACAAGCAAGTACAGACCCAGAGTTTTTAGGATATTTAGACCAAAGAGAAAAAGATGTTTTAGAATCAAAAAAAATATCTGGACTTTATGAAGTTTTAGATTCTTTACTTATTTTAGATTTGCAAGAAGAAAGAATCAACAAAGTATATGAAGCTATTTTAATGGTTGCTTTTGATTCTATTGAGAAAAAGTTAAAAGATGATTCTAAACTAACTTTAGAAAATGATGATATATTTTATATAAGAGCATTTTATGAGCATAGTATAGAAAAGTGGAGTAGAGAAGATTATAAAGGTGCTAAAGAATTATTTTTCATTCTTAGTCAAATAGTAGAAGATGAAATACTTCTAAATGCTATCAATATAAAACTTCTAGCTTGTAATTCAAAAGAAGATATGGAAATATTTTATGATGAAAAAGTACAACACGAGCAAGAAGAGAGAGAAGAAAAATATGCTTATTTCTTACTTGATTTTAAATTTGATACAAAAAAATATCTAATGGAAAATCAAAAAATATTAGAAAATATATATGAAGAGTTAAAACCTCTTTTGGGTGTATAATTTTTAAATGAATATACATTTTATTGGTGTTGGTGGAATTGGGCTTTCTGCTTTAGCTAGATTTTTAAAATATAGTGGGCATACTGTAAGTGGTAGTGATATCAAAGCTACGCCAATTACAAAAGATCTTCAAAAAGAGGGTATTGAAGTAAATATTCCTCAAAGTGCAGATTTTATAACTTCTCAAGACTTGATAATATATAGTGCAGCAGTTACTCCTGATAATTGTGAAATAATGAAAGCACAAGAAAACAATCTAAAACTTCTTTCAAGAAAAGAAGCTTTGCCTATCATATTAAAAAATACAAAAAACTACTGTTTATGTGCAGCACATGGAAAAAGTACAACAACAGCAATGTTAAGTTCTATACTTCAAAGTTCAGCACTAATTGGAGCAATAAGTAAAGAGTTTAATTCAAATTTTAGATATATAAATGATACTTTAGCTTTTGAAGCAGATGAGAGTGATGAGAGTTTTATACTTTCAAACCCATATTGCTCAATAGTACTAAATACTGAACCAGAGCATATGGAGTACTATGAATATGATACAAAAAGATTTTATGATTCATATACAAAGTTTTTAGATATAGCAACACTTAGAGTTATAAACTGTGAAGATGAATTTTTAGCTAAGTATGAAGGTGATGCAATAAGATTTTATCCAAGCATAGATATCTCAAATATAAAATCAATTTTAAAAGATGATGAACCATATACAAAGTTTACTCTAAAAAATATGGGTGAATTTGAAGTATGGGGATTTGGATATCATATTGCACTAAATGCAAGTGCAGCAATCTTAGCAGCAGTGCAAACTATGGATATAAATATAATAAGAAAAAATCTAAAAGAAAAATATAAAGGTATCAAGAAAAGATTTGATGTAGTTCAAAAAAAAGATGACTTTATAATAATAGATGATTATGCCCACCATCCAACAGAGATAAAAGTAACTATGCAAAGTGTAAAACTATACAACAACCTAAAAGATATAAAGCATACTACAGTTATCTGGCAACCACATAAATACTCAAGAACCAAAGATAACCTAGAAGAGTTCAAAAAGTGTTTTGATGGATGTGATAAGCTTATAATACTACCAGTATGGACAGTAGCAGAAAAAATACTACTAATAGACTTCGTACACGAATTTGCACACTACAATCCAATATTTGCATCAAAAGTTGTAGCAAAAGATGGTATGTTGGAAGTTGTAAAAAATGATGAGGTTATAGATACTATTATTGAAGGTACAATACTTGGTGTTGGGGCTGGGGATATTACTTATCAGTTGAGATAGTGTTTATTTTTTTCAAATAAGAAGTAAAATTTAAGCCGATTAAGGCCACTCCCCATTTACTTTCTTTGGTTTAAATGATTCATAAACCCATGGAAGTAAAACATCTAATTCTTTTTGAGATATAAATCCTTTTAAAGATGGCATTACTCCAAACTTTTTGATAACAGAACCTTCGCAATCTGCTTTTTTCTTACTTGGATTGTAAATATAATCTTGTAAGAATACTAAAGTTTGTTCTTTAAGTTCATCGTCTTTTAGAGGACCTTCAAGTGCATCTATTGTGATAACTACACTTTTCATAGCTTTTGTAATAGGAGGTGCAACCATTCTTTTTTTTGCTGCTTTGTTTTTTGGTTTTAAAACTGTGTGACACATCGCACATTTTTTAGCAAATAGAATTTCTGCACTTCTGATTTCTTTTGCTATAAGTGTATTAAATCCAAGAGCTGTAAAGATAAGTAAAGTAAATACTTTTTTCATAATTTTTCCTTATAACGATATGTTTCAATAATAGCAAAGCTATCGTTTAAAGAACTTTAATATATCCATTTTCTATAGTTATTTTACCTAAGAGTTCATATTCAAAAACTTTTTGATTGTATTTTTGTACAGCATTATCATAGGAAGTATTTAGTTTACAATATTCTAAGAACTCATCAGTTTGTAGATTTTGATTTTCATTACCTGTGATTTGGGTAATAAACTCATCGATATCATATATAGCTTTTGCTTGACCTTTTTTTAAAAGTTCATTTGTACCTTCGCTATCTTCTATTCTATGTGGAAGTACATATATTTGTTTACCCATATTAATGGCAAACTGAGCACTTCTCATACTTCCACTTTTTAAATCTGCTTGCGTTATTATAAGTACATCTCCAAGTGCTACTACTAGCTCATTTCTTTGTATAAATGTATATGCTCTTGCTTTCTCATTATCTGGATAGGTTGAAAGTATTAGACCCTGTTCTTCTATCTCTCTTATTAAATTTTTATTTACAGAGGGGTATCTTATATTTAGTCCATTTGCAGCTATTGCTATGGTATTATTTATAGCTGCTTTATGAGATATGGCATCTACTCCCATAGCTGCTCCACTTACTACTGTTATATTTGCATTTGAAAGTTTAGCACTTAATGTACTTGTTAAATTTTTAGTATAAGAAATAGGTTTTCTAGTTCCTACTATTGAAACTTTTTTATTTTTTAATAAACTTGTATTTCCAATATAATAAATATCCTCAGGATATGTTTTCATATCATTTAGACTTTCTATTTTAAAGTTTATTTTATTTATCATAATTTGTTATATAAACTAAGTTTATTCCCTTTAGTAAGTGTTTAGAGTTTCTCAATGTTTTAAGCGTGATAGAATGTGGATGACCAATAGCAATAGCCCCTCCATACTTTCTTGATATTTTAATAGCTTGTTTTAGTTGTTTTGTTATGTATTTACTATCTTGTTTATTATCTAAAAAGATATTTCTTGCTAGGTATTTTACGCCATATTTTTTTGCATATTCTTTTGCTTTTGTTTTAGCAGTTGTTCTGCTGTCTACAAACACATAACCATACTTTTTAAGTACTTGCATTAGTTTGTTCATAGCTTCTTTATTTGATGTAAATTTACTACCTGTATGATTGTTAAGGTATCTTGCTTTTGGATAAGCTTGTTTTAGTGCTTTGATTCTTTTATCTATTTTAGAAATAGAATCTCCTACATGTAAAGTATTTGTTTCTTCAAATCTTTTACTACCAGCTTCTAAGGGAAGATGTATCATATAGTTATCAAATGTTTGGGCAATTCTTGCAGAGTTCTTATGCGTAGATGTAGGTGGTAAAAATGCCATTGTTATAGGATAGCCAATATCTTTTATTTTTCTTATTTGAGTAGATGTAGTAACATCATCTATTAGTATAGCAAGTAGAGGTCTTGTATCTTTGAGTATTGGAGGCTGTGTAATTATTTCATCTTGTAAAACTTTTTTATCTTCTACTTTGATTTCAATTGGTTTTATTATAGGTTCTGATTTTGGTTTTTGATTTATATTTTTTGGTTTTGTATCTAGGAAATTAAATGTGTGATTAGGTTTTGTTATTTGTGCTTGAGTTTCGTAAATATCTTCATCGATATACTCTATTTCTAAGGCTTGAGTTTTTTCTTCAAATCTTTCATGATCTGTTTTTATTATAGTAGGTATTTTTTCAATTGTATTTATTTTTTTGCTAGTTTCTTTTAGATCATCATTTACAAATAATTGATATGAAAATGTTATCAGTAGTATTGTAAATATTGTGGCTATAAGTATATTTATATATAATAAGTATTTAGGAGATTTTTTATTTATTTTTTTTTTGGAAGTTTTTCTTTTTGCCATGTAGTTTAGCTTTTTGAAGTAACATAATCATATCCTTCTATAAAAGAAGGACAGATTATAAGATATAAACTATTTACTAGTTTTTGTCTTGATCTACAATTTTACCTGCAGAAATCCAAGGCATCATTTCTCTTAGTTTGTTACCTGTTTGAGTGATAAGTTTTTCTTTATCATTTGATCTTTCAGCATTCATTCTTGGGTATCCAGCTTGACCTTCTAAGATGAAGTCTTTAGCAAATCTACCATCTTGAATTTCAGTTAAGATATCTCTCATTGCTTGCTTAGATTCAGCATTAATAACTCTTTTTCCAGAAACATAGTCTCCGTACTCAGCAGTATTAGATATAGAATATCTCATATCAGCAATTCCACCTTCAAACATTAAGTCAACGATTAATTTTAACTCGTGAAGACATTCAAAGTATGCTAATTCAGGAGCATAACCAGCTTCTGTTAATGTTTCAAAACCAGCTTGAACTAGTGCAGTTACTCCACCACATAATACAGCTTGCTCTCCAAATAAATCAGTTTCAGTTTCATCTTTGAATGTTGTTTCAATAATAGCAGTTCTTCCACCACCAATAGCAGATGCATAAGAAAGTGCTAATTCTTTTGTAGTTCCTGAAGGATCTTGACCAATTGCAATAAGGTCAGGAATTCCACCACCTCTTACAAATTCAGATCTTACAGTATGACCTGGAGCTTTTGGAGCAATCATAGTTACGTTGATGTTTGCTGCAGGATTAACTCTTCCATAATGGATGTTAAAACCGTGACCAAATGCAATAGTAGCACCATCTTTTAAGTTAGGAGCAATTTCATTTGTATAGATTTCAGCTTGATTTTCATCAGGTAATAAAATCATAACTACATCACTACAAGCTGTAGCTTCAGCAATAGTAAGAACTTCGAATTTTTTAGCTTCTGCTTTAGCCCAAGAAGAACCATTCTTTCTTAAACCAACACAAACTTCAACACCTGAATCTCTTAAGTTTTCAGCGTGAGCGTGACCTTGAGAACCAAATCCAATCATTGCAACTTTCTTTGACTTGATTAAGTCGATATTACAGTCTTTATCATAATAAACATCTAATGCCATATTATTTCCTTTTAATTTAATATATTTATGCGATTATATCTAAAAAAAGGTAAAAAACTAAATTAATACCAAATTAACTTAATTTTTTAGGAATAGAGATTTTAAATGATGCACCGTTGTATTCAATACCATCAAGGATCAGAGTTTTATTTTTAACAGTTAAAAGACCATTCATATGTTTTTCAATGATATCTTTACTCATATATAGTCCAATTCCTGTACCTTGGGATTGGTGTTTTGTAGTGAAATATGGATCAAATATTTTAGTTATGATATTTTCAGGAATACCTCCAGCATTATCTTGAATAAAAATTATGTTGTTAAGCTCATCTTCACTACTTCTTACATGTACAAATTTATTCTGTATATTATTTTCGATTGTTGCATCTTTTGCATTATTTAAAATATTTAAAAATACTTGTGATAGTTCACTTGGAAGACCATTTGAAATATTACTTTTGTTTAAATCAAATATTATTTCTATTTTATTGTCTTTAAAAGCAGCATTTGCAACTGATACAGACTTTTCTACAATATCTGAAATAATAAAATCAACCTTTTCTTTATCTTCTTTTAAAAAGCCTCTAAAATCATCAATAGTTTGATTTAGAAAAGATACATAACCTTTTATATCTTCTAATGCTTTATTTATTTCATCATTTGTAGTTATTCCAAGCTCTAACTGCACTTGTTGTCCTGATACAGTTGAGCTTATGGCACTGAGTGGTTGCCTCCATTGATGTGCAATATTACCTATCATTTCACCTAATGCTGCTGATCTTGATTGTTGCATCATCTGCTTATCTTTGTCTCTATTTTTTTCTAATTCTTCTTGAATTTTAACCTCAAGATTATTGTTTAATATCCGTAATTCTTCTGTTTTATCTGAAATTATATGTTCAAGATTTAAGTTTAGATGAGCTAACTCATGCTGAGATTTTATAACAGCTGATATATCATTTAAAGAAACAATAACTATAAAGTTTTCATTATCATTTAGAAACTTTTTATTTGCAACTATTGCAAAATGGTGATCTTCTCTTCCGTTGTTTAAAATCACTTTAAAGTCTATTTCAGGATTTTCTAAAATATATTCAAGCCATGTTTTGCCATCGTAGTCTTTTTTTACTATATAAGTATCATCTGGGATATGAGTTTCAAAAAAGTCACATATACAGTCATAATTATTCTTAAATTCATCCAGAGTTTCAAACTCATCAAAGAAGTTTACAATAGAATGATTTGCATCAAGCATCTCAAATCCGTCTGATACAATTACCATATTTTTTTGTCCATCAAGTATAGCTTTTACAGAAGATTCTTTTTGTGCTAATTCTTTATTTAGAACTACTAACTCATCACTTTCTTTAGAAATTTGTTTTGTGATTCTCATTCCAAAAAGTACAACTATTAAAATAACAGATGAAATTAGTACAAGTTTTATAATTGTATATGTAAATTTTTTATTTTCAATTTTGGCATCTAATTCTTTAAGTTCAATACCACCTTCATATAATAGTCTTTGAATATTTTCAATCATTCTATCAAAGAATGCAGGGGTTGATTTATTGTATCTACCTACTTTTTTAGACAAGTTTAAAATACTTATAGCATCTTTACTTTTAATAAATTTATCTTTTAAAGATAACATTGTATTTAATTTATCAATCATTGTAGTAAGTTCTACTAGCTTTGGCTCTAAATCTATAACTTCAAGAGATACTCTTTGATTTCCTTTTGTTTGATACGTAACATTTATAGTAGTTTTAGTATGTCCCACAATATTTAATTTAACTTCTCTAATAAGTGTTCCACCATTTTCTAATACATTTAAGGTATCTAATATATTATTCATAGCTTGAGAAATCGATTTATTTACAAGATCTCTTGATCTAAAAGAGTTTGTCGCAGCTGTTAATTCAAAAAATTCTGATTTTAATATATATAGGTCGGTCGCTATTAATTTACCAAGTTCAATTTTAGATTTTAAATTTAAATTTTCTTTATCTAAATTATCAACAAGTTTTAAAAATAGCTGATTTACGGTAATTAAGGAAATAAAACCAAATATAAATATTATGATTAAAAGTTTTAGTTGTTTAGATGTATTGTTTACGAAATCCATTTATTGTATGCTATCTAAACCCATAATTTTTCATAATTTGTTGACCCTCTTTAGATGCAGCGTATTTCATAAACTCTTTTACAATTTCTGGATGTTTTGAAAAAGATAAAAGATTTAGTACTAATTTTTTCTTTTTTGCATATTTTGTATCTAAATCAACAACAGTTATTTGTTTTGAATTTTCACCCCAAAACCCTGTAGCTTTCCAGTTTATTGTCATATCAACATCTTTATTTATAAGTGCACTATTTAAGTTTCTTGAATCTGTTCCTATTATGGCAGTTAAGTCATATGCATCATAGAAAAAGTCTTCATCTTTATATTTTATAAGAAGTGATTTTGTTGCTTTTCCTATACTTCCACTTTTAGGATTACAAAGAGTAGTTGAGATACTTTCATCTAAAAGAGAATCTAAATTTTTTATATTTTTTGGATTTCCTTTTTGTACAAAAATTGCTGCTTGATTAAATCCTATGTATTGACTATCAAGTAAAAATCCAGATTTTAGATTATTTTTTCTGTAAGAATCTGATCCAGGTAAGTAAATATCTCCCTTTTTGGAAAAAGCTAATGATTGGTATAAGTCTTTAGAACCACCTTGAATAATTCTAATTGTACAGTTTTGTGTTTTTTCAATATGTTTTGATATAACTTTCATAGGTTTTACCATTGTAATTCCACAATAGAAAAG
>DQSS01000195.1 GCA_015663165.1 Arcobacter sp.
AGCTTTTCAAGGGCTAGAGTGAGGACTGCATCGGTTATATCTGTTTCAGAGAGGAAGAAGCCATCATCGTAGGTATTGAGGGTTATTTTGGTGGTTTCTTTGTTGTATTCTAGGGTTTTGGTTTGCATTAGCTTATTTTTCTTATATCTTCTACGGTAATTTCTCTTCCTGTAGTCAATACATTTTCTAGCTTTGTGAAATCTTTCTTTTTCTTCATCTCATCAGCCATAATAAGTGCATTACCTACGCCAACAATAGAGCCAAGACTCGTAAAGTCATACATATTTCTAACATTTTCAGAGAAATCCTCAATATCATTTTTTCCAATATATTTACTCGTTACCCAATGAAAGTGACTTCTTGATACCCCTTGGTCAGCCTCTAGTTTTTTTGTAAAACTATATATATAATCATTCATTTGTCTTGATGAATTAGTATTTATTTTGAAACCTTTTGAATATGCCTTTGCATCAACAATAAGCCCATAGCTATCTTGTGTATCTTCAACCTTGTACCAAAATAAGCTATCAGGTTCTCTGCTTCCTATAGTCCCTAGTTTAATCCCATCAAAACCTATAGAGTCTCTATATAGTTCAAAAACGGAGTCTTCAAATTCTTTACACTTGTCCCTCCCGCTATAAGCCTCTGTAATTATTTTTTCCATAAAGCCATCATCTATAGATAGAGATAATTTTTTGAGGTCATCGACCATTTTTTGAATTTCTTTTTGAATTTCTTTTGTATGTGTGGTAAAAATTGGAATATTCAAATTGATATTTTCTTTTAGTACTACACTTTTACCAACAGTCTCAATCATCAAGCCAAGGTTCTGTAGTTTTTTGAGGTCATTTCCGAGGTCTATATCTGTGATTTCTGAATTATTTTTACTTAAATACTTCCTTATGTCCTCATAGGATAAGAGTTTACCTTTTCTCTTATTCATAAGCTCTAACGATAAAGCTCTTCTGTCCCTTAGTATCTTACTGCCCGCTTGTTTTCGTGAGGACAACATTTCATACGATACATTCTTTATAATTTTTGAGTACCGACTTTTACCTTGGCACTTTGTAAGGGCTTCTATACCCCTTGTTGTAACTTCGTATGTATGCGGAGTTTCTGCTTTGTACTTACCGTAAACCAATACTTTGGTAGCCTTTTCTGCCCATCCTAGTTCAATAAGATAATTTGTAATCATTCGTGCATATTTATCCAATGTGCTTTCTTTATTTGATTTTATTTTATTTTTTTCATCTTTTGGTGCATCGTGATAAGCTCTTATGTAGTTATTTAGTCCAAAAGTAGTAAATCCACTTTCGCCTACAAAACCAAGGTTTTCTGCTATTTCAAATTTTGAAAGAGGTTCGGTAGAGTCTTTCAGCAACTGTAGCACTCTACAAGCAGGAGGATAGCTAAGTAGAGCTATAGACAATATTTCTACCTCACTATCTTTTGTTGATATTGCTAATTCTTTTCCTAGTGGTGTTATAATAAACTCATCATACTCTCTATCATATTCTGTAAAACCTAGTGCTTCAGCTAGTCTTATGTAAGTTTCGTCAGCCCATCGCCCTATATTTAATGTTTCTCCAAAAACTTTTTGAGACTCCACACTTGATAACGAGCCAAGCTTTATAAGTTCTCTCATTACTTTTTTTAAATTTGATAATTTTCCTGCATCTTGTATCCACCCAAATGTTTTTGCCATCTACTACTCTTTTCTAAAAATCATTATATACTGATGCACTTGATTAGAAACATAGGAAAACGGATACCCATAAGGATATAAATTTACACTTTGGTCAGCCCAAATCTTAGTACCAATATATTGTAAATTTTTTATTTTATTTAAACGATATATTATATCAGCATGAAGTAGGTTTAATTCTTTATCTTTAGGCTGTAGGTCTTTAATAAATATTACTATATGCCCTTTTTGTTTTAAATGAAACATTGAATTAACTATACTCTTGTGAAATATTTTTAAAAAATCTATCCACTCCATATTGCCTAAATCATCAGTACTGCTTGTGAATGGTGTAGGAGAAGTATCTTTTCCTTTTTTTACGGCTTCTCCTGTCTTTGGTCTTGATAGCATATCTCCATAAGGGGGGTCTATTAATATTAGTGATATTTCTTCGTCTTTAAGTTCATAGTTTAACTTTTTCTTGTCAGTCAAGAATTCTATAGAGTTTGCACATATTGTTTTTTGTTCATTTAATTCCAAGTACTTGGAAGCATCTTTATAAGTATTAATATACTTCTCGCTCAAATCAATACCTATGGCTCTTCTGTTGCATAAGGAAGCACCCAAGAGAGTGCCACCCACGCCCATAAAGTAATCAAAAACTATTTCATTCTCTTTGGTAAAAAACTTTATTATATCTTCCATTAACTGTGGTGGTTTAGGAGATGGGTGTATTTTCCTTATGTGATGTGCATAGCTTTCTTCTCCACTTGTAGGGTATCTTGTTGATATGACAGAGTTCAAAAAGTATGTCCATTCTCCACCCGCTAAATCGTTCAACCTATTGGACAAATGATATTTTTTTCCATTACTTATTTGTATTACTTTTTTAGACTTACCTACAATTTGTGCAGTTTCTATATGGTCTGATACCCAACTAGGTAGGCTATCTAACTCTTTGCTAGATAGTATCTCTTTGGCGTTAAAATGAATTTTTGCATCATCGTTATAAATGATACGTTGTTTATTTTTTATTTCTTTTATTTTACTATTCAAAGCTTTTCTTACAAGACATGTTAAATCTTCCATTATTTCATTTGAATATTTATCAAGGTTCTTTTTTTGTAATACCTTTATTAGTTCTTTTTCATCTATCATCTTAGTCTTCCTTCTCAATATAAAATAACAACTCTTCTAACGAATGTTTTCTTTTATCTGCTGTGTGCTTGTATCTTCTGTAGGGAATACGCTTTAGTTTAAAGGTACTTTCTTTTCCATATAATTTCAATATTTTTTCAATTTCCTTAGCACTCATTATCCCCTCTGTACTGTAACTAACTACAATATGTTTAAAATTTGCTCTCTTAATAAGCTCTTCAAACGCCACTAAAACACTGGGGGTCTTGGTACAATACTTAGATTTTAATTCACTGTACGGTCGCATCCCAGTTTTCCCATAGATAGCAGGGCTATCGTACCTTGCTATAGTTTCTAGCAGGTGGTAGTTTGGGGCATACTGTCTTTTATTATATGGTGGGTCTATATATAAAATATCTCCCTTTATTTTATCTATCAATATGTTTGCGTCCATATTGAATACTTTGTTGTTTTTCCCATTCTTTACAACATCTAATTCTATTAGATTTATGGTTTTTTTGGTTCTATTATCCCAATGCTTTAAATAGGCACCAAATGTACCTGCAATATTTGAAATAAAAGGAACAGCTTCTATGAGACCTGCAAGAAGATAGTAATATTCTTGTACAGATAAAATATTTTCCTTTCTCCAGCGTTCTATAGTTTGTCTAAAGTAATCAATCCTTATGCCATTAGTATTAGTGAAATAGAGTCGTTCTGATTTAGGATTAGGTGTATAATTTTCATAAATAAATGGAATGTCAAGACATTGGCTCAATAGAATAGTTTCATTATCAAAATATTTGTAGGGGTCACACCCAATAGACTCTATTAGTTTATCGAAAGAAGGTCTCTTGTCATTTTCTATGGTAGCCATTTGTAAAACATACGAAAAATAAAGCAAATCATTAGATATAACCTCATAATCCTTTTTAAAATATCTTGCTACAGATGCTGTGCCTGAAAATATATCACAAAATATTTCTGCGTTTTTTACATTTTCATTAATAATATTCTCTATTTCTTCTAAAAGAAGAGCCTTTGAACCTAAGTATCTCATCTTTAGTCCTCTAGTCTTAAATTTTTTATTTTTAAAACTTTAAAAATCTGCAAAACAAATATAAAACTAAATGTTCCCCTATTAATTTTATTAGCAAGATTGATATTATCTTCTTTAATGCTAATTTTTTCTAGCAAAACAACTAGCTGTGGATAGTCTATATCCTGCTTCGCTAGTTCACTTTTAATGATAGTTTTTGCTTTTTGTTTCCACTTATCCATAGTTATACCCCTTGTTTATTTTTTATTATACCATATATAATCATTAGATTATTAATTTAATTCTAAATAATTAAATTTAATCATATTATAGCCTATTAATTAATATATTTATGATATAATCTAATCATATATAATTAAAGGACTTAAATCATGGCACAACATTTCCTCTTATCAGCAAAAGCAAGAACCTTGTCAATAGTTAAGATAGCTATGATGCCTGATGAAGAAATCCATAACATATTCAAACAAATTAGATGGTCTGCAAACGATGGAGAGCCTATCTGTCCTCATTGTGGTATAACTTCTGCACCATACAACATAGCAACTAGAAGAAATAAAGGGGACAGGCTACTTATATATACAAGCTACACCATTTATAAAGATTGTAGTATAAATAAGTAAGTACA
>DQSS01000012.1 GCA_015663165.1 Arcobacter sp.
ATTATATTATATGCACTAAGTACAGCAATTAGTAAAGGAAGTATTTTACTTTTTTTCCCTTTTCTTACTACATTACTGAGTTTAGAAGATTTTGGTAAGTGGAGTTTAACTATCATAGTAGCAAACTTATTAGTGCCTATTATGTCTCTAAATGGTTCTGCTTCTATACTAAGAGAGGGGAGTGCAAATCAAAATATTAGTTTAATCATATTAAGGTATTTTATATTTGTCACATTAATAATAGGTGCAATTTCTATTATATTTATAACAACAGTACAACTGGAAACTTGGATACAATATAGTGTACTAATTGCTTTAGGTGAAGCAATTATATTGATTTATTTGACTTATGTAAGAACACAAGAACAAGCATGGAAGTATTTTATTATTAATTTAATAAAAACATTTGTTTTATTTTTGTTGATAATATATGCAAATCATAATAAATTCGGGTTAAATGAGATACTCTACTATCATTCCTTCATAGTTGGTCTATTTGCTTGTTTCATAATTTTTACAGCTCTTTTAAAGCACTATGTCGAACATAGTATCTCTTTTATGCCTATTTTACTTTTTTCTATTATGCTTATTCCTCATGGAATATCCCAATGGATTATAAGTAGTTCTGATAGAATAATTTTAGAAAATATGCTTGGAAGTACTAGTGTGGGTGTTTACAGTTTAGCTTATAATATTGCTTTAGTATTAATGCTAGTTAACAGTGGAATAGCATTATCTTTGCCTACCTATATGATAAAAAACTTTAAAAAATGGAAAAGTGAAGATTATGATAATAAGTTTATGAAATACTATACTATTATGTCTATAGTTATTTTCTTATTTTTACTAATAGCATATAGACTAGATATGTTATACTTTCGTATTTTAGGCTACTACGAAGTTGAGATGATTCCTTTAATAATAATCATATATATCTCAATATATGTTTTAGGGTTGTATTATTTTTATGCAAATTATCTTTTTTATCATAAGCGAGCTGCTATAATAAGTATGATAACCTTCTATGCTGCTTTTTTAAATATAATATTAACAATATTGTTAACATTTTTATTTGGAATAATTGGAACTGCTCTGTCAACACTAATAGCATATATCTTTTATCTATATAAAATAAGAAGAGAAACTATGAAGATTGAGAGTTCTTTAAATATTTTGCTTTTAAAGAATATTAATTTGTTTTCAATATCAATAGCACTTATAACATTAGGATACTATTATGTATAATCAAAGTATATTTGATATTTTTTTTGATGCGATATCTAATGAGATTAGTATAGAAAATGACATATTACAAAGGTTGAATGTGCATAACTTGTCTTTTAGCCCGTTACGAAGTATAAAAACTTTAAAATATATAAACAAATATAAAATTTCATTATTTATGTATTCTTTGTTATGTATTATATTTATTTTTCTTTCTCCTTTGTATTTTTTAGTGAAATTAGTTAAAAATATAAAATTGAATCAAAAAATAGTAACAATAAATTCTAATGTTATTTTACTTGCTAATGGAAAAACTAGGTATTTGTATAATAAGTTAAATAAAAATGAAGATTATACATATATAAATATCAATCAGAAAGATAAAAAGGATGTTGTGTCTATTCATACTTTTTTAAGTATAAGTGATTATTTTAAAGCATATATTCTTGCAGTATCCTCAATTTTTTACATACTTTTCAAATTAAATAAAAAAACAGATATTCTACAGGTTTATGTTGCTTTTGAATGGTTTTTAATTTTTATTGGATTAACAAAAATAAAGTCGAATGTTGATACAATTTATTTTTCAAATCATTATGATAGATGGGCAGTACTATTTGATCAGTTATTTGAAGAAAAAAAAAATAATTTGATTCAACATGGTATCTTACCAGATTCTTTGAACTTGAATTATAGATTGAAAAATATAAAAACTATTTATGCCTTTGATTCTAAAAGTAGAAAACTATTTAGTAAAATGTATAATAGTAAAAATATAATTTTTAGGATTATTGATTTAAAAATTAAATTAAATAAAATCAAATTAAATAAAGATAAAAAATGTATATTGATAATAGGTCAGCCACATAGTATGGATAGAGAGATAGAGATAATAAATTATATTAAAGATAGATTTACTATCTATGTTAAGCCGCATCCTCTTTTTGAGAGCGCTCCTTATAAGCTAATCGACAGTATTAATGTTATTGAAAAAAAAGACTTTTATCCTGAAGTAGATTTAGCTTTATGTTACGAATCAACATTGGGACTTGAATATGAGGCTAGCGGTATGAATGTTATATGGTGGAAAGATTTAAATATAGAAGAGATTGTAAGTGAAATTATTCAACGAGAAATAATAAATGTTTAAAAATAAAACACTACTAATAACAGGTGGAACTGGCTCATTCGGAAATGCAGTTCTAAGAGGTTTTTTAGATACAGATATAAAAGAGATACGAATTTTTTCTCGTGATGAAAAGAAACAAGATGATATGAGAAAAATATATTCAAACGATAAACTTAAATTTTATTTAGGTGATGTTCGGGATGTGAACTCTGTTATAGATGCTGTTCGTGGTGTTGATTTCATCTTTCA
>DQSS01000282.1 GCA_015663165.1 Arcobacter sp.
AGGTAGCCATAAGGTTTCATTGTGTAAATATGTTTCTATTTTTATATCACTATTTGGTGTAGTGTATAGTAGAAAATCTGTTAGTTCATCTTTTAGGGTTAAATTAGCCATTTTACTTATTTCACTCCATCAACAATACAATAATGTAAATATTCAATCGTATGATTAGCCGTATATGTTCTTTTTGAATCGCTTTTATATCTACTATATTTTGTCTCAAAATATCCGTATTTACCTTTACTTTCTAATATAGATTTTATATCTTCTTGTGGAATAATCCCCTCATTACTGTAACTCAAAAATATATATTTTGCTTTAGCATTATCTATTAAATCCTTTAAAGATTTTGTTGCATGTTCTTTTAAACAATACAGAGACCTCTGTTCACCATACTCACGTAATCCAGTTTTACCATATATTTCTGGTGCATCATATTTTGCAATGGTTTCAAGCAAATGATAGTTAGAACCATACTGTCGTGAATTATACGGAGGGTCTAAATATAAAATATCTGTTTTTACCTTTTTAACTAACTCATTTGCATCTTCATTATGTACATCATGACTTTTTTTATTTAAAATAAGTTCATACGGTTTAATAATTAAATCTACTTGTGCTCTACTTTTAAAATGCTTTAAATATGCTCCATATACAGACAGAACATTTGCACGTAAATCTGTAGATTTTATAAGTGATGCGATAAGAAAAAAATACTCTTCTTCATTAATAAGCTCTTGGGTTTTCCAATTTTCTATTTGCATACGTACTGCATCACACTTCTTAGCATTATCATTTGTCAAATACATACGTTCAGATTTTTCAGATGGGGAGTAGTTTAAATATATAAAACCCTCTTTCCCCTCTATCTTTGTTAAATAATCACAAACATAATCTTTTCTCTTATCAATAATCATGTTATTTAACTCTGGCAATATTTCTTTCAGCTGATTAAATTTTAATTTTGTATGATTAGTTATAAGTTGTCTATTAAGAACATACGCATAGTACTGTATGTCATTGGCTATGACTTTAAAACCTTTCTTCTTAAAGTGTGCACTCACAGAACCAGTACCTGAAAATAAATCACAAAAGACTTTACAATTTTCATCCACTACCTTATTTATTGACGCATCAATGAAAGGTAAAAGTTTAATTTTACTGCCTATGTAATTCATTATGCTTTAAAATTTTGTATCAAAATATCTAAAAAGACTTTATTTCTTTTGTTAGCATCTTCTATGATTTGTTTAAAAGAAACCACATTTATATGAGCTTTCACTTCATCATTATATTTATAAAAAGAACTAATTTTATTTTCTTTATCTCCAAAAGAATTTTTATGAAACCCTTCTATTTTTGTCAATGTAGTTTCAAACTCTTCATCTATATCTATAATTGTATATGCAAAAATACTTCTAATGTTGTCTATATTTTGCTCAATAAAATATGGATATTTTTTTAATTGCGTTAATGCTTTTTCCTTTCCATCAATACCAGCATTAAGTCTTTTAAATTCTATAATTAACACATCCTTATATTCGTTTTCTGGATTAGAATAAAGCATTACCAAGTCTGATTTTTTATTTCTTTGAAATTCTAATATTTCTTTTTTTGATTTTCCTGTAACATCACTTACGATTTTTGCTATAGTTTTATCACTCGCCGCATAATTATATGACATAAATTTATCATCAAATATCCATACATTATTAGCATAATAAAAAGAAGTATCACTTGTTTCATATTGAGGCATAAAGAGATTATGTATATCTGATTCATCAAATCTTTTTCCATCTTTTGTTGTTTCATCATGGATTTCTAAAAGCATATCTATAATTGTTTGTCTATAGCCAATATAGTCAGCTAATTGTTCTTGTCCTACCTGCGTGAAGTGTCTTGTAATTTCTTGATACGCCTTTTCATCAAAGTTTTTATCTTTTTTTATTTTTTCTGTAAACGCAACAACTTCTTTTCTTGCTAATTTTGTTTCAGCAATGAACTCTTTTTCTGCTTGTTTTAACATATCAGATTCAGACATAGTTAAACTATCTATTTTTTTAATAAATCTTGATAGATGAGGAAATTTTTCTACTGCCAATTCTTTTCTATCCATAAATTCTTGTTTTGTTTCAGGGAATTTTTCTAATAAAATTTCATTTAATAACTTTTTTAATTCATTTTTTATATCCATAAATACTACTGGTGTATCTTTAGAGGGATTAGTTTCATGTATATTAAATTGATTACGTGAATCTTCTACTCTATCATCTAAATATGGAGAAGTTAAACAAAATATTCCACTATGCCCCTGGGGAAGGTTATCTAATCTAGCACCTTTTTTAAATCCTGTAATATACCTATCAGAAGCTCCATAAAATTGTTCTAATTTTTCATTTTTATCTTTTTTAATTCTATATAATAATGTAAAGTTGAATTTTTGTTCATCTTTTATATCTTCATTTCCAATATTATAAACAGATAAATCTTTTGAAATAGTAAATGTTTTCTCTTCAAAATCATACTCTGTAAATTCTTCTTGTAAATTAGTTCTATCTAACCAATTAAGTTCATTAATTGTAATTGAAAAATCTTTTTTCTCTTTATGAAAACGTATAAACATTGGTAAAAGCTTTATAAATATGTTTTCTTTCATTTTCTCTAATTCAAAAGGTTCTTTTTCTTTTTCATAGGTTGATATATATTCTTCATTGATATTTTTATATTCAGTTATTGTAAAACTTTTCTCAGCAGGTTGGATTTTAGGAGCAATATCCTTTATCGTATTTTTTGTAAAGTTTCTATTAAAATTCATAGTGACATAGTGAGCCACTTCTTTATTGTTTTCTTGATGAACAGAGTCTATAGTCTGACTCTTAGTAATGACATTGTCAAATACTTTTAAACACAAAATTCGTCCACTTCCTAATGCACCTTGTTCTATTTTATGCTCACTCCAAAGTTCTAAATAGGATTCTATATTGGCATTTGTATACCCTTCTCCATCATCTTCAATTTTATATCCAACAACATAAGCATTTTCAAGTGTAAAATTAATTTTTACGTTACTTGCTCCTGCTTGAAAAGAATTTACAATACCTTCATATAGAGGTTGAAAAAAGTCTACATTTCCTATAGTTTTTATTGCTCTATTGATATTTACTTGCATTTTTAAAACCTTTTAATTGAAAATACATTTTGCATATTTTAGCGAAACTATTATCTGTCCAGTATTGTTTATTTATTCTTCAACATATTAATAATCGGCTTCGCCAACCCCAAAGCCTTCCCACGATGTGAAATCTTAGCCTTCACATCATCTGCTAACTCTGCTAATGTCAATGTATACCCA
>DQSS01000386.1 GCA_015663165.1 Arcobacter sp.
CTAAAGTCTTAGCTGACTTAAAAAGAGTTGGAATTGTGACAAACCAAAACTTAGTTTCTCATGCTTTTTTAGTAATGGATCCTGCTTATGTTCATATTAATGAAGCCTCTGACAGTGATATGAAAGACAAAATGACTTTATTGAATGAACAAGATATTTATTCTGTTGGTAGGTATGGTGCATGGCGATATTGTTCTATTGAAGACAATATTTTAGAAGCTAAATCTTTAGCTGAAGTAATAAACCAAAAGAGATTGAAATGAAAATATTAATTATTGGTGATGACCCACAAGTTACTGGTGGAGTGTGTAACTACACACGTCCATTATATTTAGAATTTGAAAAATCAGATGAGGAAATTCTTTATCTTTATTCGGCATCACGACTAAAAGCAGACTACCGACTTTTAGTAAAAACACAGATAGTAGAAGACAATAATTGGAAAAATAATAACGTCTATAAAATAATCAATAGTCAAAATCTTGATAAGAACTATGATCATTTGGAACTTGATTCAGTATCAGAAAAAAATGATACGGTGTTTAAGGCATTTATAGAACAGCACAAACCAGATGTGATGCATATTAATGAGATTATTGGATTTTCCTCAAATATTATTAATATTGCGAAGGAATATAATATTAAAGTACTAGTAACCGTACATGAGTATTGGTGGTTGTGTCCAAAAAGAGTTATGGTTGATTTTAATAGAAATATTTGTGAGGGACCTAATGATTTAGATAAATGTACACATTGTGTAGCAGATGTATCAAAAAATTACAATTCTTCTAAAATAAAAGTAGCATATTTAGTAAGAAACCAATTTAGCAAAACACATAGCTTTTTGTCAGGATTGAAACACTCATTGAAAAAACAAAAAACTATAAGTCACTTAGATAGTTTGAGCTTCAGGGAAGAACAAGTGCAACATCCAATCAATAGGGAACTAAAGGATAAACTAGTAGATAGATTAAAAGCAAACATTGAAAATTTAAATAATTGTGACATAGTAATAGGAGTCTCTAAAGACGTTAAGAAACACCTTATGCACTATGGAGTAGCAAAAGAAAAAAATGTAGTCCAGCATATAGGTAGTACGATTGCAGATACAAACATTCATCATAGTAAGGTTGTTCAAAAAGAGCAAATTATTTTTGGTTTTATAGGTGGAGTTAGCTACTATAAAGGTGTACATCAACTTGTTGATGCATTTCTTAGTATGCCAGATGACTATAAGAAGAAAGCAAAGTTAAAAATATTTGGAAAGTATAATGACAATTACAAAAAAAGTGTAGATGTTAATATAATTCAAGATAGAACATATAAAGATAATATAGTTTTTTACGGACGATATGCTCCTAAAGATATAAAAAATATAACCAATGAAGTTGATATTGCAATTCTTCCATCATTATGTGCTGATACAGCACCACAAACTATATTTGAAAGCTTTAGTAGTGAATTACCAATCATTGCTCCCTCAATAGGCGGTTTCCCAGATTTTATTGAACACGGAAGAAATGGTTTGATCTATGAAGCAGCAAATGTGGAAAGCTTAAAGGAATCACTAATGTATATTATTGATAATCCAGAATTAATTGATTCTATGCGATTAAATATTCCAAAAATGAAAACAATTTCGGACAATGCAAAAGAATTGATAAATTTATATGATAAATTATTAAGTGCTGAGTAGGTTAATATGAAACATTATCCAAAAGTCACAATTATGATTCCTACCTATAATCAATCACAATATATTAAACAGGCAGTTGAAAGTGCGTTGGCACAGGATTATTCAAATATTGAAATAATTGTATCTGATGACAGTACGAATAATAAAACAAGAGATATCCTAGAAGAATATGTAATAAGTGAAAAAATAAGGTATTATCACAATAAACCAAGATTAGGCCGTGTTGAAAATTATTACCATACCCTAAGAAATTACCCAACTGGTGAATGGATTTTAAATCTAGATGGTGATGACTTTTTAGTAAACGATAAGTTTATTTCAAAATCAATTGAAATTCTTGAAAAAGATAATAATATAGCTATGGTCTTTGGTCGGGAAATGATATTTAATGAAACTACGCATGCTTTAACTCAAAGAGAAACTTCTCTAACTTCTTCTCAAGTATTAGATGGTAATGAAGTTTTCTTTAAAAAAAGAGAATTAAGAATTAATTTCTATCATTTATCAACTCTTTATAGTCGAGAAAAAGCCGTTGATGTTGGGTTTTATGAAGATAATTGTTTAGGAGTAGATACATTATCATTAATGAAACTATTGATAAATAATAAAGTAGCTTTTATAAATGAAATTGGTGGTGCATGGAGAGTGCATGATAAGAATGATTCATTTACCGAAGATATTGATATACTAATTGAAAATATTAAATGTCAATATAAATTGAAAGACTTTCTAAAAAAACAAAAATTTGATAAAAATAAAATTAACTCTTGGGTTGATAAAAATATTTTAAATAAATTTGAAATTTATATGATTTCTTTATTGAAAAAAAGAAAGTTTCAATTAGCTCGTAAACTATTGCTTGAATTTAAAAAAAATTATCCATATTTAGTTGTTGAGATATTGAAAGACTATAAAAAAATTTTAAAATTATTTATTGTTTTTATTAGTCCAAAATTATATACTATATTAAGTAAATAGTAATGAAAATTAAATCTGTATATTGGGAAAAATTAGTTCTTATTTTGTTTTCTTTGATTTTTTACCAAAAATATGGCGGTTCTTTTTTTGCAATTTTCCCTTTGTCTCTTTATGTATTGGTGATATTATCATTAATTCTATTTTTTAAGAAAGAAAAAAAAATTAAATTAAATTTATGGTTTTTTCTATTATTTATATTTTTCTTAAATATGCTTACATCATTATTCTGGACAAATGCATTGTTCTATGGACTACAAAAAGTAATTATAATTATAATTACTTTATTTACTTTTTATGCTATTGCTCCTATCATTAGGAAAAATTTTATATTTTTTATAAAGGTAAATTTTATATTTTTCTTAATATATTTGATAAACTTGTATATACAATATGGTTTTTTTGAACAATTAAGCGATATGTTAAATGTTAGATTTAGATTAGGATGGGATGATGAGGGTTCAGCACTTAACCCTATTGGAATCGCACGGTATTTACTATATGGTTTTATTAATATTGCCTTTTATGTACTAATCACCAAGGAAACAAAAAAATATAATTTTTTTATAAAAATCTCATTATCAATTGCGAGTTTAGTAGGAGTTTTATATTTATTTTTCACAGGTACAAAAGCACCAATATTGGCTTTTATAAGTTCAATTCTTTTATATATTTTTATCAATAAATATATTAATAGAAAGATTAAAGTAACTATATTAATTATTCCATTGCTAACTTATTTAATGTATTCTAGTATTAATCTACTAAATCAAAATAATTTAACCCAATCACAACAAGACTATATAGAATATAGGTATTTAAATACAGATGCGGCACTTTCTGATAGAGCTATGCAAAATGAACGTGCATTAACAAAGATAGATGGTACAATTATTTTATTTGGAGCAGGAAGTGGAGATTTCGGGCATTTGTATACTGGTCAAGATCAAAGAGATTACCCTCATAATATATTATCTGAAATTTTATATGAAAATGGAATTATTAATTTAATTATATTTTTATCACTTTTCTTTTATATTTTACATTTGAGTAGAAAAAACAAATCAATTCCCCTAGCATTTTTTATTATAAGCTTTAATTATTTTTTCATAAATGCTTTATTTTCTGGAGATTTAATATCAAATAATCTTGTATTTGGTTTTTTAGTTTTAATAATTTTAGAAGTACAAAGAGAACAAAAAAAATACATTTTATGAGGATATTCAAATGAAATTGTTATATATAACTGAAAATATAAATGCCGTATTCTACTCTCAAGTTGTAGAACTTTTAAATGCAATAGCTGAAAATAATTTTTTTGATGAGATTTATTTGGTCATAGGTCTTCGAGATCCAAGTAGTATTGATAAGATTAAGGAATTAAATTCAAATATCTACTTGTTAACATTTAAAACTTATCCTATGTATCCTTTTTGCAATATATTAACTATGAATTCCTTGTTTAAACTTTTTAAGTCTTTATCAATAAATAAAAGCTTTATTCTACATACTCGTATAGAGTTTATGGGTTCCTTGGCTTATCAATCTTATCTAAAATTAAACTCAACAAAACCAAATCTGCTGATTGATATTAGAGGAGCTGTAATTGAAGAAGTTAAACAATATGGGAGAATGAATATTGTATTGAAATTTTTTAAACTATTTAATTATAAAAAAAATATTCAAAAAGCATTAAGTAACGCAACATATATCAACACCGTATCAAATAAACTAAAAGATTATATTCAAAACACTTACAACATTGATACAAATATAATTTCTGTAATTCCTACAGTTTCAGGTAAAAATTTTTATTATAATAATGAAGAAAGACAACGGGTACGTAAATCTATCGGGCTCAGAGAAGAAGAAATATTGTTTGTATTTTCAAGTGGGTCATCTCAGGCATGGCAGAATGATGATGAGATTGTTAAAATATTAACTCAACAAGGTTATAAGATTTTGATGTTGACAAAAAAACAATATGAAAATCCGAATGTTATAAGCCGATTTGTTCCATATATAGAGGTGTCAAGCTATTTAAATGCTGCGGACATAGGTGTTATTATTCGTAATAGTGATGTAGTTAATAATGTTGCTTCTCCTATAAAGTTTAGTGAGTATATTTCTTGTGGGTTACCTATAGTTTCTAACCGATCAGTAGACATTATAAACAGAATAATTGACAAAACTTCTTTTGGTAAAATAATGGATCTACCAGATATAGATACTAATACTATTAACTTTCTTATCAAATTAAATAGATACCAAATATCAAATTTTGGTCGAAGTATATTTAGTATTGATGATATTACTAGAAATTATATGGATATTTATTTGAAAATGTCAGAGGGGAAAAAGCATGGATAAATTGGTGCTTTTACTATATAGAATTGTTTATAAGCTTTATGAATTGAAAGTTCCTTTCATTCCAAATATTATTAATAAAGTATTCATACGTTTATTATTTAACTGTCAAATCGGAACTGGTGCAAAGATAGGAAAAAACCTAGTACTTGGTTATGGTGGTTTGGGTATTGTAATCCATCCAAGAGCAATAATAGAGGATTTCGTAAACATTGGTCCGGGAGTTGTCATTGGTGGAACATCAGGTAAGTATGAAGTCCCTAAAATTGGTAAAAATACAATTATCTCTTCAGGTGCAAAAATTATTGGTCCTATTACGATTGGAAAAAATTGTATTATTGGTGCAAATGCTGTTGTGACCAAAAGCATACCTGACAATTCTTTAGTGGTTGGTATACCTGGAAAGATAATAAAGAGCAATATTAATATAGATGATTATAAATAAGTGAGAAAATTTGATGAAAAATAATATTTTAATAGTAACACCAAAACTATCAACATCAGGAGGAGTCAGTTCCTACTGGAATGCTTTACTACCTAAATTGGTAAAGTCTGACAAGATTACAAATTACCAAATTGGTGGACATGGTAAAAATATTTTTGGACCAATAATGGATCAGTTTAATTTTAGAAAAGAACTTAAGAAAGATATTGATTTAATTTTTTTAAATCCATCGTTAGGTTCAAAAAGCTTTTTTAGAGATGCTTTTTTAGCAAAACAGATCATCAAACGTAAGTTGCCTTTTGTTGTGTTCTTTCACGGATGGAGTTTAGACTTTGAAAAAAAAGTAGATGAAAAATACAAAAACTTTTTTATGTCTACTTTTGGACAAGCTCAAATCATTTTTGTACTCTCCAATGACTTTAAAAACAAGATACGAGAATGGGGATATAAAGGTAAATTCATACTAGAAACTACCAATGTTGATGCTTCATTAATAGCTAATTTTGATCTTAAAAAGAAGTTCTCCAACGTTGAAAAAAGTGAAAAAATAAAAATCTTATTTTTGGCACGTTTGTTGAGAGAAAAAGGTGTTTTTGAAACTGTTGAAGCATTTAGAAATCTTGCTAATAAATATACGCATATAGAATTAACAATCGCCGGGGATGGCAAAGATCTAGCTGAACTAAAAGAAGTAGTTAAAGATGATGAAAATATTATTGTTGCAGGGTATGTAGAAGGGCAAGATAAAATTGATCTATTTCGAGACAGTCATATATATTGTTTTCCTACTTTTTATGGAGAAGGTCTCCCTACATCTATTTTGGAAGCGATGGCGTTTGGAATGCCTGTAATTACAACTAATATGGGTGGATTAAAAGAGTTTTTTCAAGATGAGAAGATGGGCTATTTTGTTGGACCCAAGAATGTCACCGAATTAGAAAAGAAGTTAGAATTATTGCTTTTACATAAAGATAAAATGATTGAGGTTGGAACATACAATTATGCTTATGCAAATGAAAAACTTTTAAATACCGTTGTTGCAAAACGTATACATAGCTACATGGTTAATGCCATTGAAGGGAAATAGATAATTTATGGATAATAACAAAATTGAAAAAAGTTTCGAAAAGCTCAAGAACTATTGCGAAGCAGAAGGTTTTAAAGGTTGGGATCCGTATGATGGTCTTAACAGTAAAGCCTTTAAAACTTTAAAACTAGACAAAGTACAGTTTTTTAGACTGGCTTGGATACAGCTTTTTAAACGTAACCCCATTAATCTTAGAGCTTTAATGTTAGTACCAAAGGAGTATAACCCCAAAGGGTTAGGATTATTTCTTGCAGGGTATTGTAATCTTTATACAATAGATAA
>DQSS01000060.1 GCA_015663165.1 Arcobacter sp.
ACAAATAAAATGATTATTCAGACCCCTGAATTTTTCATTAAACCCGAATTGTTTTAATTGATATAAAATTAATAAATAAAGAAATAAAAATTAAAATATATGACAATGCAGGTGGAATACCAGAAGAAATATTATCAAAAGTATTTGAACCTTACTTTACAACAAAACATCAAAGTCAAGGTACAGGAATAGGATTACATATGTCAAGTCAAATAATTTTAAAACATTTTAATGGTGATTTAAAAGCAACAAATGAAACATTTAGAGTAGAAGATAAAGAATACTATGGCGCATGTTTCACAATAAATATAGCACATAATTAATGATATTTTAGATACAATCACAAAATATAATACAACTGGAGAAAAAGATGAAGATAATTGAAGGACACTTAAGATTAACAGGAACTGAAAGAGTTGCTATAATAAATGGTAGATTTAATCATATAATTACAGATAGACTAGTAGAAGGTGCACAAGATGCATTTAAAAGACATGGTGGAAATGAAGATAACTTAGACTTAATCTTGGTACCAGGTGCATTTGAAATACCATTTGCACTTCAAAAAGCTTTAGAGAGTGGAAAGTATGATGCTGTATGTTGTGTTGGTGCAGTTATTAGAGGTGCTACACCTCACTTTGACTATATCAGTGCTGAATCTACAAAAGGAATCGCAACAGCTGCTATGAATGCTGGACTTCCTGTATCAAATGGTGTTTTAACAACAGATACAATCGAGCAAGCAATTGAGAGAGCTGGTAGTAAAGCAGGAAATAAAGGTGCTGAAGCTATGGTAACAATTATCGAGATGCTTGATTTATATAAAGCGATGGATAAATAAATGGCTACAAGAACTCAAGCAAGAGAATCAGTTGTAGGTTTACTTTATGCTTATGATTTAGGAAATACAGATATTGCAAAATACTCTGATATTGTTCTTGAAGATAAAAAAATAAGAAATAAACAAAAAGATTTTGCTCTTAGTTTATTTGAAGGTACTATTGAAAACTTAAGTAAGATTGATGCAAGTATTTCAGAACACCTTCAAAAAAGAGATATCAATGATGTAGGTTCTGTTGAAAAAGCTATCTTAAGATTGTCTATTTATGAAATCACATTTACAAAACTAGATAAAGCAATAGTTATAAATGAAGCAATAGAACTAGCAAAAAAACTAGCAAGTGATAATGCTCCTAAATTTATCAATGGTTTACTAGATAGTTTATAGGATATAAATATGAAATTATGTGTAGCTTTAGATAATCCATCTGCAAAAGAAAATTTAGAATTAGCAACAAAACTTAAAGATTTTGACATTTGGCTTAAAGTTGGATTTAGAGCATATATAAGAGATGGTGCTAATTTTTTAAAAGAACTAAAAAAGATAAACCCAAATTTTAAAATATTTTTAGATTTAAAACTATACGATATTCCAAACACTATGGCAGATGCAAGTGAAGAAATTGCAAAGCTAGATGTTGATATGTTCAATGTTCATGCAAGTGCTGGTAAAGAAGCTATGAGTACAGTTATGAAAAGATTAGAATCATACCCTTCAAGACCACTTGTAATAGCAGTAACAGCTCTTACAAGCTTTACAAATGAAACATTTACAGAAATCTACAACCAAGACCTAGCATCAAAAGCAACACAATTCGCAAAAGATACACACGAATCAGGAATGGATGGTGTTGTATGTTCTGCATTTGAAAGTATGGATATCAAAAATAATACTTCAAAAGAATTTATCACACTAACTCCAGGAATAAGACCTTTTGGAGAAGATGCAGGTGATCAAAAAAGAGTAGCAGATCTAGTACTAGCTAAAAAAGAATTGGTAGACTTTATAGTTGTAGGTAGACCAATTTATAAGTCTGAAAATCCTTCAGAGGTAGTAGCTAAAATATTATCAAATATTTAAGCATACTTTTAAGTATATTTATATATAATCCCAACCTAAGGACGAGTGGGTGAGTGGCTGAAACCACATCCCTGCTAAGGATGCGTACTGGTAACGGTACCGAGAGTTCAAATCTCTCCTCGTCCGCCACTTAATCATAAATAATTTACATTACCAAAAACTTACATTATTCTGATACAATCATACAAATAAATCAGGAGATTTCAATGTATAAACAAATTTTTAACAATACTTTTAATACTATTTTTGAAAAAAAGAAAATTTTAATAAAAGCCTTAAGTCTATATCTTTTTTTTCATATATTAGCCAGCTATTTTCAAATCAATAATATTATTTATATTGAGGGTAAAGAAGAAATACAAAATTATTTTATACATTTTGGAACATCATTTATTTTGTATATAGTAGTGTTATTTGTGGCCATAACAACTCATAGAATTTTTATTTTAGAAGAACATAGTATTCCTACTTGGGGATATTTTAGATTTACAAAAAGAGAATGGTCTTTTATAGTTTCTAGTATTGGTATAGGTATTATTGCGATTATCATAGTATTTGCTTTTATCTTTGCTGGAACTATATTTGGCAAAAGTGGCACGCTTGTAGGTATTGGATTATCTATGATTGCTATTACTATTATTTTTTCTAGGTTATCGTTGGTATTTCCATCAATTTCTATTGATAAAGATATTTCACTAGGTGAGGCATGGAATTTCACTAAAGAATATAAACTATTAGTATATTTGAGTGTAATCATTTTTCCTGTATTTTTTTCAATATTACTTGGAGTTGTTTATGGTTTAGTAATTAAGTTTTTAGTTTCTTTTGTTTATTCCGAACTAACTATATTATATTCATTATTGGAAATTTTCATTGCAGTATTTACAATCAGTGCTTTATCTGCAACATACAAATATATACTAGAAGAACACCCTGAATACTTTGAGATAAAATCTGAAATAAAAGTACAGTTGAGAGAATATACAATTGAAAATACGGATGATATATGCAAGGTTACTATACCTAATGTAAATGATATAAATTTTGAGTACTTAAAAAATAAATTAAAAGTACAGTATTTTGAAATAGGATATACAAATATATCTTTAGACAAAGAAAATTCATGGATGATTAAAAGTGGTAATTCTTATATATTACTATCTAAAATAAATGATGAATATAAAATTGAAACATTTAAAGTGGAAGGACCTAATTTCTTGGATTTATTAGATTTAAAAGATAAAAATAATGATATTTAGATATATTAATTTTTAAAAAAACTTACAATCTCTTTCTCAAGCCAATATATTGGATTTATGATTGTACCACCTATAAATCCAACATGACCTCCATTTTTAGATAAACATAGAGTGATATTTGATGGAATATCTTTTTTTAAAGGTAAAATTTCTTTTGTCATAAATGGGTCATCTAAAGCATGTATTATTAAAGTCTTTGTTTTTATATCTTTTAAATATTGTTTTGAACTTGACAATTTATAATAGTTACTAGCAGTTTTAAATCCGTTTACTTTCGCAGTATAAACATCATCAAATTCCCATATACTTTTTATGTTTTTAATATCTTTTTTTTTTATTCCTATAATTTTTTCCATATCATGCTTTAGGTATTTTTTTCCAAGATGTATAATTAGATTTTTTAAAAGGTGTTTTTCATATATTCTTGAAAATCCTTTATGAATAGTTTTAGAACTATTATCAAGTAATATAGGTGCAGAAATACTTACAGCTTTTTTTATAGGAGAATTGTCTTTATATTCTCCCAATAGTTTCAGTAAAATATTACCACCCATAGAATATCCTATACAATATAAATCATTTTCTTTATAAATATTTTTTATATATTCTATAAACTCTTTGACATCTGAAGTTTGCCCACTATGATATGAATTTGCTTTTTTGTTATCTTTAGTTCCACATCCCCTAAAGTGCATAAGTACTGATGATATGTTATTTTCTTCTAAAGTTTTCATCATCCCTCTTATGTATGGAGAGTTTATAGAACCTTCAAGTCCATGCAAAAGTAATACTATAGGAGTAGTTGAATTTGTAGGTTTATTACACCATGAGTACTCTAAAAAGTCATCATCACTTAATGTAAATATTTCATTGCTTAGATTTAGTTTGATGTTTTTTCTAAAAAAAGTAGAATATAGTGTTTGCAAGTGGCAATTTGAAAGTCCAAATGCAGGTGTAAATGTATTTGTTTGCATAAATCATTCTATCATAATTATTTAGATATAATGCGAAAATATATAAATATAAAAAGGATTATTATGGGACTAGGCGTAGGAATAGTAGGATTACCAAATATAGGAAAGAGTACAACTTTTAATGCTCTTACAAAAGCACAAAATGCAGAAGCACAAAATTACCCATTTTGTACAATAGAACCAAATAAAGCTGTTGTTCCAGTTCCTGATAAAAGACTTGATGAGTTAGCTAAGATTGTAAACACAGATAAAATACAGCATTCAACTATTGATTTTGTTGATATTGCTGGTTTAGTTAAAGGTGCTTCTAAAGGTGAAGGTCTTGGAAATCAATTCTTATCAAATATTAGAGAAGTTGAAGTAATACTTCATATGGTTAGATGTTTTGAAGATGAAAATATCGTACATGTTGAAGGTGATATAAATCCTTTAAGAGATATTGAGATTATTGAAGCTGAGCTTATTTATTCTGATATTGGTCAGCTTGAAAAGAAAATGGAAAAACTTAAAAAAGGTGCAAAATTTGATAAAGAAGCAGCAGCATCTTTAGAAATAGCAAAAGAATTAGCAGCTCACCTTGATGACTTAAAGCCTGTAAAAACTTTTGAAAACTGTGAAGATGAAAACTTCATATCTTTAAACCAAGAGCTTAGATTCTTATCGGCAAAAACTGTTATATATGGTGCAAATGTAGATGAAGATTCTTTGGTAGATGGAAACAAATATGTTGAACTTGTAAAAGAACATGCTTTAAGTGTAGATGCTGATTTAGTTATGTTATGTGCAAAAATTGAAGAAGAATTAGTAGACATGGATGATGAAGATGCAAAAGAGATGCTAAGTGATTTAGGTGTTGAAGAATCTGGATTAGAAAAGATTATTCATACTGCATTTGATAAGTTAGGATTACAATCATACTTCACAGCAGGTGTTATGGAGGTACGAGCTTGGACTATACCTCAAGGTTGTACAGCTCCAAAAGCAGCAGCAGTTATACATAATGACTTTGAAAAAGGATTTATAAAAGCTGAAGTAATTGCATATGATGATTTTGTAACTTTAGGTGGAGAATCAAAAGCAAAAGAAGCTGGAAAACTTAAAGTTGAAGGTAAAGATTATATTGTTCAAGATGGCGATGTAGTGCATTTTAGATTTAATGTGTAATTAAAAAATAATTAGGTATTTTTACTTATTTAAACAAAAAAAGGCTTAGAAATTTTTTCTAAGCCTTTTTTATATCTAAGAAGAAAACTACTAATAATCTTTCTTCTTTCTCATTCTAGCAAGCTCTTTAGATACACTTATATTAAAGTTATCATCTGCTTCAAAGTTTACTGCATAGTTTCTATTGTCATAGTCTACACTATTTAGTATTACTTTTACTGCTTCTATTCTTGACTTATGTTTGTCATCACTTCTTATCACATGCCAAGGTGCACTTTTTGAGTTTGTTCTTCTTAGCATCTCATATTTTTTCTCACTAAATTCTTCCCATAAATCTTGAGCTTGTAAATCTACTTCACTTAGCTTCCATTGTTTAAGTGGGTCATTTTGTCTAGTTTGGAATCTTGCAAGTTGTTCTGCTTTTGAAACAGAAAAGTATAGTTTGATTAGAATAATATCTTGTCTTACTAAGTCATGTTCAAAATTAACAACATCTTCCATAAATATTTCATGTTGTTCAGGAGTACAAAATCCAAACACAGGTTCAACCATAGCTCTGTTGTACCAAGATCTATCAAATAGTATCATCTCTCCACCTGTAGGGAAATGTTGTATATATTTTTGGAAATACCATTGATTTTTTTGTGTATCAGTTGGCTTTCCAAGTGCAACTATTCTATAATGTCTAGAGTTCATATATCTAGTTATTCTTCTTATAGCTCCACCTTTTCCACTAGCATCTCTACCTTCAAAAAGTATAATCATCTTTTTATTTGTTTTTTCAAGGTGCTTTTGAAGTTTGATTAGTTCTATTTGATACTGCTTCATCTCTTCATAATCATAAATCTTTTGAATACCTTTTTCTAAAATAGTTGGATCAATATTTTTATAATCTTTTAGTAAGGATTTCATAAGTATATTTTCATCTTTACAATCAGCAGTAGATACAACTAATTCTTTTTTATTAGTATTTTTTGTTGTTGATTTACTAGGAGTATTATTTTTTTCAATAATACTCTTTTTATATTTTTGCATAAGTGCAAAAGCTTTTAAATCATTGATTTTATCCGCAATTGTAAATCCCAATACCTTCATATATCTTTTTTTAGATACTTGAAATCTTGCAATGTATTTTTTTCCAAAAGTTGGATGTGCCACTTTTGATAAGTACAATCCTCTATAATCTGTTCTTGTGAAATCTTTTAAATTCATTCTTACTCTGCCCTTTTAAATGTGTTTTCTTTTTCCATAATATTTATCTCATCAGTTCCTGATATTATGATTTTATTGTTTGGTTTAAATAGTTTATTTTTAAGTTTATTTTCATATTTCATATTTTTTAGAATATGTTTTATTGTTTCTAGTCTTGCTTGTTTTTTGTTATCACTTCTTACAATTGTCCATGGAGATATATCAGTATTTGAAGCCATAAGCATAGAATATTTTGCAACTGTGTATTTATCCCATAGTTTTTGAGATTCTTTATCTACTGGACTTAGTTTGTATTGTTTAAGTGGATCAGTTTCTCTTTTTTTAAATCTTCTTTCTTGTTCATTTTTAGATACAGAAAAATAAAATTTAAATAGTATGATTCCAGATTTTACAAGCATCTTTTCAAACTCAGGAACTTCTCTTAGAAATTCATGATGCTCTTCTGGTGTACAAAATCCCATTACAGGTTCAACACCACCTCTATTGTACCAAGACCTATCAAAGATAACTATCTCTCCTGAACTTGGAAGATGTTTTGTATATCTTTGAAAGTACCATTGTGAAGTTTCTTTGTCACTTGGTTTTTCTAAGGCTACTATTCTTGCACCCCTTGGGTTTAGATGTTCAGTGATTCTTTTTATAGTTCCACCTTTTCCAGCAGCATCTCTACCTTCAAAAATCATAAGGATTTTAAGACCTTTTTCTTTTACATCATTTTGTAATTTTAATAGTTCTATTTGTAGTTTTGTAAGTTCTTTTTCATACTCTAAAGTTTCTTTCTTAACCCAAATTTGGATTTTATTTCCTTTAGTTTTCATCTCTTCTTTTTTTCTTGAAAAGTTGTTGTTTTTGTGTATATCATTCTTTGATGTATCTAACTCTTCGCTGTCATCAAACTCGTCTTTTATTATCGCTCTATTTTGTCCCATATTATTACCTTTTATATTCTACTTATATATTCATTATAGCCAAAGTTAGTTACAACTTCAATATTTCCATTTGCTTTTTTTATTGCAATTGATGGAAGATTTATTCCATTGAATGTTGTAGTTTTTACCATTGTATAATGTATCATATCTTCTAGTATTATTTTATCACCAACTACTAGCTTTTTATCAAACGAATAATCACCTAAAATATCTCCCGCAAGACAAGTGTTTCCTGCAAGTCTATATGAATATTTTTTTTCAGATGGATTAGATGATGCACCTCTTATATCCGCTTTATAGGGCATGGCAAGAGTATCTGGCATATGACATTCTGCGCTAGTATCTAAAATAGCTATTTGTATACCATTTGATACTATATCTAAAACTGTAGATTCTAAATATCCCGTTTGCCAGCCAATTGCTTCACCTGGCTCTAAATATACTTTTAGATGTGGGTATCTTTTTTTAAAGTTTTTTAAAACTTCTATTAGTTTTTCTACTTTATAATCTTTTCTTGTGATATGATGACCACCACCAAAATTTATCCATTTTAAGTTTTTAAAATAAGAAGAAAAGTTACTCTCAAAGTTTTCTAGTACACCTTCAAGTGCATCTACATTTTGCTCACATAAAGCATGAAAATGAAAACCTTCAATAATATCTTGATATTTTTCATATGATATAAACTCTTTTTTTGTTATTCCCAGTCTTGAGTTTATTGCACATGGGTTGTATAAATCAACTTCTACACTTGAATACTCAGGATTTATTCTTATCCCTATAGAGTTGTGTTTTGTTATTTTGTTTTTATAAAGTTCAAGTTGAGAAAAAGAATTAAATACAATATGGTTTGATATCTCACTTATTTGTTCAAACTCACTTGGTTTAAAAGCAGGGCTATAAGTATGAACTTCTTTTCCAAATTCTTTATATGCAAGTAAGGCTTCATTTAGTCCACTTGCACAACAACCTTTTAAATACTTACGGCAAAGTTCAAAGCTAGATTTTAAAGCAAAACCTTTTAGTGCAAGTAAAATACTTACATCTGCTTGGTCTTGAATGTATTGTAATAATTGAAGATTTTTTTCTAGTAATTCTTCTTCGCAAATATAAATAGGTGAGGGTAGAGTGTCATTATTTTTGTTCATAAGGGCATTATATCTAATCTGATTTAAAAACCATATCTTGACATATTTCTATATCTTTTTTTATACAGATTGATATATTTATAAATGGATTTGTATTTGTATTATACCTTATTACATTGTCAAGAAGTAAGTTATCTTTGTAATATAAACTGTTATTTAAAAAAGTTAGTTTATTTAGATTTTTATCTTCTGTTATTTTCTTTTCTAAAAATAATCTTGTAGTTTCAAAGTCAATTTTTGAAGATGTTATTGTGTTTGATTGTTGGTTTTCTTTTGATAGTATTTCTATAATACTTGTAGAAGTAAATAATATAATAGCAATTATTGAAATAGAAAGTATAACTTCTATAAGGCTTATTGATTTTTTAATGTGAAATCTTTATATGTATTTGATACTTTGTTAGTTTTGATAAATTCATTTTGTGCTTTTTGTAAGTCTTGATACAAAGTATAATTTGAATCATCGTTTATAAGTTGAGAAAATCCACTTATAATAACACTTGCTATTATAAGTGAAAGTAGAGTTTCTATTATGGTAAAACTATTTTTGCCCAAGTTCTTTTGCTTTTGCATATGCACATGAAATTGCTTCAATCATTCCATTTCTTACACCACATTTTTCCATAGCACTATATCCAGCAGCAGTTGTACCACCTGGACTCATTACACCATCTTTTATTGATGCTGGAGTATTATCATCTAAAAGTGGGCTAAATCCTTCAAAAAGTCCTTGGACTAATTTTCTTGCATCTGCTCTTGTAAGACCAGCATTTACTCCACCATCTTCTAAGCTCTCAGCAATCAAAGCTAAATAAGCAGGACCACTTCCAGCAATTGCAGTTGCAATATCAAGTTCTTTTTGAGATTTTACCCAAAGTGTAGTTCCAATATTGTTAAATATCTCAATAGCCAAAGTTTTAAGAGCTTCATCGCCTGTAATAGTTGTCATAGATTTGAGATATGAAGCAGATAAATTAGGCATAGTTCTTATGTATGCTTTAGCAGATATACTTTCTTTTAAAGTTTCAATAGTAGTTCCAGCTAAAACTGAATAAATACTTGAAGCTATTCCTGTAAGTCTAGGAGATAAGTCATCTAATGAATTTGGTTTTACACATAAAATTATATTTTTATTTGTCATATCATTTGAACTAGATAAAACTCCAATTTCAATACTTGGAATCTCTTCTTTTAAATTATTTAAAGAAGTTTCATTTCTACCTAAAACTTCAATTTGATAATCTTTAATAAGCCCTTTGATTAAAGCTTTTGCCATATTTCCATTGCCTAAAAATGTTAATTTCATATACTTATACCTTGTATTATTTAGTTTATTATATCAAAAATATAATGGAATATAATAGTTTTGTTATTAAACATTAATGATTATTCCAAAAAACGAACTAAACTCTTTTTTTTGTAAAGTATATAAATAAAGGCTTAATGAAACTATC
>DQSS01000128.1 GCA_015663165.1 Arcobacter sp.
AGATTCTGTGGTACTGGTTGTGGTATTATGATGGCTACAAAAAATGGTAAAATTGTAGCAGTTAAAGGGGATCCAGCAGCTCCTGTAAATAGAGGACTTAACTGTATTAAAGGTTACTTCAATGCAAAAATTATGTATGGTGCAGATAGATTAAAGCAACCATTATTAAGAGTTGATAGTAAAGGTAACTTTGATAAGCAAGGTAAGTTTGCTCCTATATCTTGGGAAAGAGCATTTGATGAGATGGAATTCCACATCAAAAAAGCACTTAAAGCTAGTGGACCTGAAGGTGTTGGTGTATTTGCTTCTGGACAATATACAGTAATGGAAGGTTATGCTGCTCAAAAGATGATGAAAGGTGGATTTAGATCAAACGCTATTGATCCAAATGCTAGACACTGTATGGCTTCTGCTGTTGTAGGTTTTTACCAAACATTTGGTATTGATGAACCATCAGGATGTTATGATGATATTGAACTTACAGATACTGTTGTATCTTGGGGATCAAATATGGCAGAAATGCATCCTATTTTATGGTCAAGAGTTACAGACAGAAAACTTAGCGATCCAGATAGAGTAAAAGTAATCAATATCTCTACATATAGACACAGAACTTCTGATTTAGCTGATGAAGAAATAATCTTCACACCAAACTCAGATTTAGCTATGTGGAACTATATTGCAAGAGAAATTGTTTATAACAACCCTGAATCAATTGATTGGGATTTTGTAAATAAACACATGGTATTTTGTGCATCACCTGTAAATATGGGTTATGGTATGAGAAACAAAAAAGAATTTGCTAAAAATCCTGAAATGGCTGCAAAATATACTGCTCTTGAAAGAGAAACAATTAGTCAAGAAGATATGCACGTTGTATCTGAAAACGAAGCTCCTGCATTAGAACCATATGGTTATAAAGCTGGTGATGAGATGATTAATAAGCCTGCTGGTCTTAAGCATTGGCATATATCTTTTGAAGAATACAAAAAATTTCTAGCTCCATATACGCTTGAATATGTAACTTCAGTTTCTAAAGGTAACCCTGATGAATCTGATAAAGAATTTGGAAGAAAAATGAAGCTTGTTGCTGACTTATACATTGAAAAAGGGAGAAAAGTAGTATCTTTTTGGACTATGGGTATGAATCAACATACAAGAGGAACATGGGTAAATACTCTTGCTTATAATGTTCATTTTTTACTTAACAAGCAAGCTAAACCAGGTTCTGGTGCATTCTCACTTACAGGTCAACCATCTGCTTGTGGAACTGCAAGAGAAGTTGGAACGTTTGCACATAGATTACCAGCAGATATGATGGTAAAATCTAAAAAACATAGAAAAATTACTGAAAATGGATGGAATATTCCAGAAGGTACTTTAAATCCAAAAGGTCACCAACATATTATGAAAATTCATAGAGACATCGAAGATGGAAATATGAAATTTGCATGGGTAAATGTTTGTAATCCTTACCAAGATACAGCTTCAGCTAAACACTGGATTAAAGCTGCTAGAAAAATGGATAACTTTATTGTTACTTCTGATGGATACCCAGGTATTTCAGCTAAAGTTTCAGATTTAATTTTACCATCTGCTATGATCTATGAAAAATGGGGAGCTTATGGAAATGCTGAAAGAAGAACACAACACTGGAGACAGCAAGTATTACCAGTAGGTGATGCAATGTCTGATACATGGCAGTGGGTTGAACTTTCAAAAAGATTTACAGTTGCTGATTTATGGGGTGAACAAACTCTATTAAGTACTGGTGGTAAGAAAAAACTTCCAGATGTTATAGCAAAAGCTGAAGCAATGGGATATTCTAAAGACACAACAATGTTTGAAATTCTATTTGAAAAAGGTGGAAAACAATATCCAAAAGATATGAATGATCCTATCAATGCTGGTTATGATGATACAGATAGTAACGGAGATAGCAGAAATGTTATTGGTTCAGATGGTAAAGAATGGAAAGGATATGGTTTCCATATTCATAAATATTTATTTGAAGAATATGCAGGATTTGGTAGAGGACATGGGCATGACCTTGCACCATTTGATGTATATCACAAAGTAAGAGGACTTAAATGGCCAGTTGTAGATGGTAAAGAAACACAATGGAGATTTAACGCTAAGTATGATCCATATGCTGCAAAAGCTACTAAGAAAACTGGTAACTCACATGCATTCTATGGAACACTTGCTAAAAACCTTTTACAAGGTGATTTACTTGCTCCACAAAAATCTAGAGGTAAAAAAGCTCTTAAAAATAAAGCTAAAATTTTTGCTAGACCATATATGGATCCTCCTGAAATGCCAAGTAAAGAATACCCAGTATGGTTATGTACAGGTAGAGTTTTAGAGCACTGGCATTCAGGTACTATGACTATGAGAGTTCCTGAACTTTATAGAGCTGTTCCTGAAGCGTTATGTTACATGCATCCAGAAGATGCTAAGAAATATGGTGTAAAACAAGGTCAACTTTGTTGGGTAGATTCAAGAAGAGGAAAAGTTAAAGCTAGAGTTGAAACAAGAGGAAGAAATAGACCTTCTAAAGGACTTGTATTTGTCCCATGGTTTGATGAAAAAGTATTTATTAATAAAGTATGTCTTGATGCAACTTGTCCTCAGTCTAAACAAACTGATTTCAAAAAATGTGCAGTTAAAATATACGCAGTATAAATAAGGGGGTATGATGTCTTGAGCATCATTAATCCTCAAAATAAAATAAAAAGAGAAAAAAGATTATGGTAAGTGAACGAAGAAAATTTATTCTAGGAACTGCAAGAGCTGCTGGATTAGTAGCACTTGGAGGTCTTGTATGGAGTGCGTATGTTGATGAAGTGACTGCAAACTCTCTTATACTTAGACCACCTGGAGCTTTAAAAGAAGAAGACTTTTTATCAACTTGTATCAAATGTGGTATGTGTGTTGAAGCCTGTCCTTTCGATACTTTAGTGCTTGCTGGTCCTGGAGATAATAAACCTTTGGGAACTCCATTTTTTATTCCAAGAGAAGTGCCTTGTTATATGTGTCCTGATATACCTTGTGTTCCTGTTTGTCCTACTGGTGCTTTAGATATAGCATCTGTAAGTACAAAAGGAGAACTTGATATAAATAAGTCACAAATGGGTGTAGCAATTGTAGATGATAAAAACTGTATTGCTTTTTGGGGTATTCAATGTGATGCTTGTTATAGAGCTTGTCCTTTAATGGATGAAGCAATATCTTTAAAATATGAAAAAAATGAAAGAACAGGAAAACATGCTTTTTTAAAGCCTATTGTTAATAGTGATATTTGTACTGGATGTGGACTTTGTGAAAGAGCATGTGTTACAAAAGAAGCAGCAATTATTATACTTCCTAGAGAAGTTGCACTAGGAGCTGTTGGAGATCACTATATCAAAGGTTGGGATAAAGCTGCTGAGAGTAGATTAGAAAATGCAAAAGCAATAAATACAAAAACAGAACTAAGTAAAGAAAGTGCAATGGATTCTTTAAACAGTGGATTAGAAGGACTATTAGATGACTAAATTATGGGCAAACTATAGATTTTTAATCGCACGAAGAATTGTACAGATTGGACTTATGTTACTTTATGTTGCTGGAAATTATTGGGGTTGGAGTTTTTTACAAGGAAATCTAAGTTCTTCTGTTCTTTTAGGTGTAGTACCTTTAAGTGATCCATTTGCAGCATTACAAATGTTTGCAGCTGGAGCAGTTATCACAACAAATCTAATTGTTGGTGCGTTAATTATAACAGTAGCTTACGGACTAGTTGGTGGTAGAGTATTTTGTTCTTGGGTATGTCCTGTAAATATTATTACAGATGCAGCAAATTACTTAAGAAGAAAACTAGAGTTTAATCAAATTCAAAAAAAACAACCAGCAAGTAGAAGTATAAGATACTGGGTATTAGGACTTAGTTTAGTTCTTTCATATATTTTAGGAGTAACAGCATTTGAGTTTATCTCTCCAATATCAATAACACATAGAGCAATCATATTTGGTCTTGGTCTCGGTTGGACAGCAATGCTCGTAATCTTTTTATTCGATTTATTTATATTAAAAAACGGATGGTGTGGTCATATTTGTCCTCTTGGTGGTTTCTATGGAACTATCGGAAAAGTTGGACTTATAAGAGTAGATCATGATGAAGAAAAATGTACAGCGTGTATGAAATGTAAAGAAGTTTGCCCTGAAAGTCAAGTACTTTTTATGGTAAGTAAATCTTCAATACAAGTTTTAGATGGGGCTTGTACAAATTGTGGTAGATGTGTTGAAGTGTGTGATGATGACGCACTTAACTTTTCTATTAGAAAATTAGCAAACAAGGAAATTAAAAATGAAAATGATAAATAAAATAGCTTTAAGTTTAGCAGTAGCATCAAGTGTGCTTTTTGTAGGATGTCACAATGATAGTGATACTGCAAAAGCTGAAGTTGCTAAAGGAACTATTAGTGAAGAGTCTTTAGGTTTAAGAAAAACTGACCTTTACTCTGAAAGAAAAGATACTACTGGCGATATGACTAGATATAGTAAACATTATGCAGGAAGTGGACATAAAATAGCAAGAGCATTTCAAGATGCACCACCTATGATTCCTCATGATGTAGAAGGTATGTTACCAATTACTATTAAAAGTAATCAATGTACATCTTGTCATATGCCAGATGTTGCACCTTCAATGGGAGCAACAGCTTTACCTGTATCTCACTTTACTAACTTTAGAGCAGCAACAGGAATTGCAAAAGATGGTAGAATTACAAAAAATGGTGTAGCAGTTGATAATACTTCATCTAGTGATATGGCGTATGTATCTATTAAATCAACAGGTTCTAAACTTTCAGGTGCTAGATTTAACTGTACTCAGTGTCATGCACCTCAAAGTGATGCTACTGATGCACCTGCAAATACATTTGAAGCAGTATTTTCAGATAAAGATGGTGCTACTAAATCATCTTGGTCTGGAAGTAGACTTACAGATAGTTTAGATACTTTAGCAGATTAGTATATAGACATGAATAGAAGAGAGCTTTTTAGCTCTCTTGCTTCATCTTTTAAAAGCAACGAAGAGGTGAACCAAGAGAGTATTATACGACCACCATACTTTAAAAAAGAAAAAAAATTCTTTACTTTATGTATAACTTGTGAAGACAAAATGTGTGCAAGCGTATGTGAAGAAAATATTATTTTCATACAAGAAGATGGAACTCCCAAGCTTGACTTTTTGAATAGTGGTTGTACATACTGTGATGACTGTGCAAAAGCATGTGAACCAAATGTACTAAAAAAGAAACATAAACAAAATATTAATGCAACATTTAGTATAGACCCAATAAAATGTATGGCATGGAATCAGACTTTATGTTTTTCATGTAAAGACCCATGTTTGGATGACGCAATTATATTTGAAGGTATGTTTAAACCTATAATTGATATGTCGAAATGTACATCATGTGGATTTTGCATAAAAGTATGTCCAAGTGATGCGATATCGTTTGATATTATTAAAGAAGAAAAAGAAAAGGAATTATAAAATGGCAGTAAAATTTATATCTCATGTAGAACAAGATGCAACAGGAGGTTGGTATATAAGACTGACTGATACTTTAGAAGAAAAAGAAGTTATATGTAAAGACCTTGAAGAGTATGCAGAGCAAATTGAAGAGCAAGGTGGAGAGTATGGTGGAGATATTGAAGTTGTATGGACAAGATCAAATACTTTAAGTCCTTCAAATTACCAAGACTTATCTGAAAAAATGGCAGAATTAAATAAAAAATATAAAGATGAAATTGATAAAATTAATGGACAAGAAGATGAGCAAGTAAATAATGAAAGTGGTTTTAATCCAAATGACTAAATTATTGTTTGCATTTTTGCTAATATTTATATCAATCAATGCAAAAGACCTTAAACCTACATTTGTTTATGAGGCTAGTGGAAGTGTTGTTGATATAGTAAATGATGCAAATAATATTTATGTTGCAACTGATGCTAGTAGTGTTGATATATTTGACTTAAAATCAAAGAAGTTAATAAAGTCAGTGAAAATACCACAAATCAAAGATTTTATGGGAGATATTATAGATGCAAAAATATATAATGTAGATATATACAATAATAAAATTTTATTAATAGCACAATCTATAAAAGGTCTAAGAGAAATACATGTTTGGGAAGATAATAAACTAAATACAATTATTAGTATAGAAAAACATCTATTTGTTGCTAAAGCAAAATTTATAGATGATAATACAGTTTTATTTTCAACTCTAGGAAATGAGATGTATTTATATGACTATAAAAAATCAAAAATATTATGGAAAATAGATGTAAAACCTAACGATGCTACTTTTAATTCTACATTTGCAGACTTTGCACTAAATGAAGATAAATCATTAGCAGTAGTTGCAGATGAGAGTGGTGATTTAAAAATAGTAGATTTAAAAAATGCCAAAGTTATAAAAGTATTAGCTGGTAAAAATCTTGACAAAGTATTTAAGGTAGATATTAAAAATAACAAAATTATAACAGCTGGTCAAGATGGTAGATGTGTTGTTTATGATTTAAAGAGCAAAAGAGATTACTTTCTAAGAGAAAAAAGATGGTTTTTAATATATGGTGCAGGACTATCTCCAAATGCAAAGCTTGGAGCATTTTCAAGTGATGAAAATAATAATGTAACAGTTTTTAATACTAAAACAAAATCTAAACTATATAAGCTTACAAACAATCTTATGACACTTTCTTCAATACTATTTATAAGTAATGATGAGGTATTTGTAACAACAGATTCTAATAAGTTTAATTATTATAATTTAAAAGGACAATAGATGGAATATAATGAAGCTGAATTTTTATTTGAAATAGAAGTACCACTTGAAGAACTTATCGTTTCAAGAACAGATTTAAAAGGTGTAATTACTTATGCAAATAATACATTTTGTGAAATAAGTGGATTTTCGCAAGAAGAACTAATTGGACAAAATCACAATCTTGTAAGACATCCAGATATGCCTTCAGGTGCTTTTGAAGACCTTTGGAAAACTATTAAAGAAGAGAAGAAATGGAATGGAAATGTAAAAAATATCTGTAAAAATAAAAGTTTTTATTGGGTAAATGCAACTATTTCTGGAGTGTATAAAGATGGCAAGCTTGTAGAATATAAATCTATAAGAGTACCAATTTCAAAAGATGAAAAATTAGAAACTCAAAAAAAATATGATAGTATGAAAATACAAAATAATGAAAAAATTAGACACATAGTTTATAAATAAAAGGATAATAAAATGAATATTTCAAGTGTAGTAGTACAAACAGTTCCAAAGTTCTTAGAAGATGTAGTAAATGCATTAAAAAATAGTGATGCTTGTGATTATCATATGCATGATGAAAAAGGTAGAATAATTATAACTATTGAGGGTGTTGATGTATCTGAAGAGTTAAAGAAAATGAAAGTAATAGAGATGATTCCTCATGTTATAAGTGCAGAAATGCAAATGGCTTATAGTGAAGATGAACTAGAAGCAAATATGCAAAGATTAGAAAATGCAGATGTAGTGCCTAAGATGTTAAATGATGATGATTTAAAAGTTGAAGATATTGTTTATAGAGGCGATTTAAAAAAGAAAGATTTAGAAGGGTTTGCTAAAACTTTTGATGATGTAAAATAGTTTTTTTAAAACTTTAGAAAAGGTACAACCAATAAGTTGTACCTTTTTTATAAATCAAATTTATATATTATAAATCTTGCTCAATAATCTCTTTAAATCTGTTAAAGTAAACATCTTTTACTTTATCCATATTTCTATATAAACTATTTATATTTAAAACATCTCCACCAGTTTTACCAATACATCCATAAGACATACCAATTTTTGCACTTAGGTCATTGAACGCTTGAATATTTTCTGGTTTGATTTCTACAATTGCTCTACTTAAAGACTCAGAGAAAATATCCAGTTCACTTTCAAAAGAAATATTTACTTCACAACCCATATCTCCAACAGCAGCCATTTTAGCTAAAGCAATTGCAACTCCACCAACATTTACATCTTTTGCAGATTCTAGTAGTCCTAGCTTATTTGCTTCAATGATAGTTTCCCATAGCATTAACTCAGCTTCAAAATCAACACCAGGATGAGACCCAGCTATTTGACCTTCTATTTCTTTTAAGTATAAACTTCCACCAAATTCGCTGTAAGATTCACCTACAAGACAAATATAGTTTCCTTCATTTTTAAAGTGTGAAGTTAATACTTTATTCATATCATCATTTACTCCAACAGTTGCAATTGCAGGAGTTGGGAATACACCCACACCATTTGTTTCATTGTATAAAGATACATTTCCACCAATTACAGGAGTATTAAGTGCTTTACAAGCTGATTTGATACCTTCACAAGCATATTTGAACTGCCACATTACTTCAGGATTTTCTGGGTTACCAAAGTTTAGACAATCTGTAATTGCTAAAGGTCTTGCACCAGTCATAGCTACATTTCTTCCTGCTTCCATAACAGCAGCAGCAGCTCCTAGCTCTGGATTGATATAACAATATCTAGTATTACAATCAGCACTCATAGCTAAAGCTTTTCCAGTTTCTTTGATACGAATAACAGAACCATCTAAGCTTCCTGGTCCTTTTATAGTATTTGTTTGTACCATAGAATCATATTGACTATAGATAAATGACTTATCAATTACTTCTAAACTTCTCCAAAGAATATCAAATGCATCAGTTGCACTTAATTGTTTAGTCATAGTTGTATTTGCAATAGTTTTTAAATACTCAGGTTCTTTAACTGGTCTATCTAAAATTGGAGCTTCTTCAGAAAGTGGTTGAATTGGTATATCAGCTACTAACTCATTATGCCAATATAATTCCATATTTCCAGTATCAGTTACTTCCCCAATAACAGCAACACTTAATTCCCATTTCTCAAAGATATCAATTACAGCTTGCTCGCAACCTTTTTTTGCACAAATAAGCATTCTTTCTTGTGATTCAGAAAGCATAAAGTCATAAGGAGTCATACCTTCTTCTCTTGAAGGAACTTTATCTAAATCCATTCTCATACCAGATCCACTTCTTCCAGCCATTTCAAATGAAGAAGATGTAAGTCCAGCAGCACCCATATCTTGAATACCAATAATTAAATCTTCTTTAAATAGTTCCATACAAGCTTCAAGTAAAAGTTTTTCTGTAAATGGATCTCCAACTTGTACTGTTGGTCTTTTAGATTCGTTATCTTCAGTAAACGCTGCAGAACTCATAACAGCACCACCAAGTCCATCACGACCGGTTTTACTTCCTACATACATTACAGGGTTTCCAATACCTTCAGCAACTCCTAAAAATATCTCATCAGCTTTACAAATACCAAGGTTAAATGCATTTACAAGGTTATTTCCAGCATAACACTCTTCAAAACCAGTTTGTCCACCAATAGTTGGAACACCCATACAGTTTCCATATCCACCGATACCTTCAACAACACCTCTTAAAAGAAATCTATGTTTTTTAGCAGTTTCACTATTTCCATCTATTCCAGCAAATTGAATTAAGTTCATAGAAGCAACAGGTCTTGCACCCATAGTAAATACATCTCTCATAATACCACCAACACCAGTAGCAGCACCTTGATAAGGTTCTATAAAAGAAGGATGATTGTGCGATTCCATTTTAAATACAGCAGCATAGCCACCGCCTATATCAATAACACCAGCATTTTCTCCTGGACCTTGTATAACCCATGGAGCTTTTGTTGGAAAACCATTTAAATATTTTTTAGATGATTTATAAGAACAATGTTCAGACCACATAGCAGAGATAACACCAATTTCAGTGTAGTTTGGCTCTCTACCTAATATATTTAATACCGTTTCGTACTCTTCTTTTGTCATCGAATGCGCTAAAGCGATTTCTAATGCTGATTGTTTTGACATATTTATTTACCTTGTATGTGTTTGTATAATTATTGCGATTGTAGCTAAAATATGGTTAATCCCAAATTATGCAATATATAGTATAATACGAATATTATAACAACTAGGAAGACAATGATTACATTTTCAAAAATGATATTAAAACTACAAGAATACTGGGCAGACCAAGGCTGTAATATACTACAACCTTACGATATCCCAAGTGGAGCAGGGACTTTTCATCCTGCTACTATGCTACGAAGTTTAGATTCTAAGCCTTGGAGTGTTGCTTATGTTGCTCCATCAAGAAGACCAACAGACGGAAGATATGGAGAAAATCCAAATAGACTTGGATCTTATTATCAGTTTCAAGCACTTATCAAACCAAGCCCAGATAATATTCAAGATTTGTATTTAAAATCTTTAGAATTTTTAGGACTTGATTTATCAAAGCATGATATTAGATTTGTAGAAGACAACTGGGAATCACCAACTCTTGGAGCTTGGGGACTTGGTTGGGAAGTATGGCTTGATGGTATGGAAGTTACTCAATTTACATATTTTCAACAAGTAGGTGGAATACCTTGTGACCCTGTTGCAGTTGAGATTACTTATGGAACTGAAAGACTTGCTATGTATTTACAAGGTGTGGATAATATCTTTGATATAGTATGGAATGAAAATGAACATGGAATTACAACATACAAAGATATACATTTTGAATCAGAGGTAGAACTAAGTAAATATAACTTTGAAGTTGCAAACACTGATATGTTATTTAAGCACTTTGAAGATCACTTTAATGAATGTAAGTTATGTCTAGAAAATGAACTACCGCTTCCTGCATACGACCAGTGTATGTTAGCATCACATTGTTTTAATACACTTGATGCAAGAAAAGCTATATCTGTTACTGAGCGACAAAATTATATATTAAAGGTGAGAGAACTTTCTCTTGGATGTGCAAAACTATATAAAGCTCAAGAAGAAGATAGAACAGCAAGAATGGAAAAATAAATGCAAATAAAAGATATTTACAACTTTATAAATGAATTATCTCCTTTTTCTTTACAAGAAAAGTGGGATAACTCTGGATTGATAGTTGGAAGTATGGATGATACTTTTAGAGAAGTATATATCTCACTTGATTTGGATAAAGAGTATTTAAAAACTGTAAAAAAAGGTGCTTTAGTTATCACTCATCATCCTTTGATATTTTCAGGACTTAAAAAAATAAATGATGATACATACAGTACTAAGCTTTTAAAAATACTTATCAAAAAAGATATCAAACTTATATCAATGCATACAAATATTGATAAAACACATCTAAACAAATATGTAATGAAAGAAGTTTTAGGATTTGATTTTGTTCAAGGTGATGATTTTATTTTAACTGCGCAAATTAATATGAGCTTTAAAAGTTTGCAAAAACTTGTAAAAGATAAATTAAATTTACAATTTACCAAAAGTGTAAAATGTCATAAGTTTATAAAAAATATTTCACTTACAACTGGCTCTGGAATGTCTTTAATAAATGATATAAAAACAGATTGTTTTTTAACTGGTGATGTAAAATATCATGATGCTATGGAAGCCAAATTACAAAAAATATCAATTATTGACATAGGACACTATGAAAGTGAAATGCACTTTAGCCCTATGGTTAACGCTTTACTTGAAAAATATTTGAAAAAAAATAAAATAAAAGCTATAATGGGGCTAAATAATAACCCATTCAAATACACAATATAATTATTGTTGTGAAAACACAAAAGGAAATGAATTGAATATACACTTAGAACAACTAGTAAAATTATCAAACTTCGATAAAGAAATAGTAGGATTTGAACCAAAAATACAAGCAGAAAACAATAAGTTAGATGTTTTTTTAAAAACAGTTGATAATTTAACTTCTAAAATTGATACATTGTATGCAGAAATTGATGATGCTAAAAATAAAAGAATCAAAAATGATTTACATTTAAAAGAATTATCTACTAGAATTGAAGAAATTGGTGCTAAGTATGATAGTGTAAAAACTGAAAAAGAATCAAAAGCATTACAACTTGAAGAAGAGATTGCAAAAGAGCAAGTTTCATTTGCAAACAATGAAATAGTTAGACTTGATGAAATTGCATCTTCAAAAGAAGAGCAGTTAGAGGAGTTTAAAAAAGAATTAGCACAAGAAGAAGAAGATGTTAAAGAATTACAAGAAGCAGTTGCTAAAACAATCTCTGAATTCAATGACGCAAAAGCTGGAATATCAAAAACAAAATCTGAACTAATAGATCAAATTGACCAAAAAATCTTATCTTTTTATGAAAAAATTAAAAGATGGGCAAATGAAACAGCAGTTGTAGAAATCAAAAATCAAGCATGTTATGGTTGTCATATGAAACTTACAAATAGATCATATAGTGAATTTAAAATTTCAAATGAAATATCTACATGTCCGCACTGTGGGCGTATAATTTACTCTGCTGAACCAACTGCAGAATAATATATAAAGAATTAAAAGAAGAGTTTACATATAATTAAACTTTTCTTTCTTAATTTTTTAGGATTTAATTGATGTTTACTATCATCTACTACTTACTTGCTCTAATTTTATATATTATTGCTATTCCTTACTTACTTTTCAAAAGTCGTACTTTAAAATACTCAAAAGCTATACCTGCTAAGTTTTTTTTTAAAAACAATGCTTCATTGCCTGCTAATAAAATATGGTTCCATTCTTGTTCTCAAGGTGAAACTACTGCTTTAAAGCCTATATTTGATGAGTTTGAAAATGATGAGTTAAATTTATCAGTTATTACAAATACAGGATTTGCTCAAGGTTCTAAGATGCTTTCAAATGTTAGGTATTTACCTTTTGAAATATTTTTGCCATTTTGGATTAAGCAACAAAAAGCTTTAGTAGTTACGGAAGCTGAGCTTTGGTATATGCTTTTTTTAGTAGCTTCAAGAAAGGGTG
>DQSS01000301.1 GCA_015663165.1 Arcobacter sp.
CTTTTGCGATAAAAAGATTTTACTATGATGTTGTTAAGCTATCACTTTCTTACTTATGAAACTAGGCAACCATAACGTGGTGAATCTGGACAAATAAGACCTTTTTATTTATAAGATGTTATACTGTTTTAATAACAATATGGTTACATAACTTATTCTTCTATTAAATAGCATTTGTCTTCATCAAGGTATTCATGTACATTTATCACGATATTATCATCTTTTATATCAACTATTCCAAAAGCTGGTTTCTCTTCATTTGTAGTATACTGATGTGTAATACTATGCTTCAATGATAGTTGATGATTAGTACCTCTTATTCCAAAGTATGGAATACAAGACCAAATACCTGTAACAACTCTATGTAGATGTCCAAAAAATAGATATTTGATATTTGTATACTTCTTTAGCAATAGCTTTAATCTTTTAGATGAATTAAATTTCATTTTATCCATAATAGGAATCCCAACATTCATAGGTGGATGATGCATAAAAATATAAGTATCTTTGTCTTGAACTTTAAGAAGTTCTTTTTCAAACCATAAGAATTGTTCATCACTCATATCACCTGAAGGGCTATTCTCAATTTTAGTATCTAAAAATATAAATGCTTTTTCATTATAAATTTTTGTATTTTGAATATAATTCTCTATGACAGGATAGTTTTTAAAAACCTTTACAAAGTTGTTTCTATTATCATGATTACCCATCAGTAAAATAACTTCTATTTTAGATTTTTTTACAATTCTTTTTAATTTTCTATATGCTTTAGTATCTCCAGATTCTGTCAAGTCGCCAGTAATAACAATAAATTCTGTATCTTTAAAGTTTTTATTGATACTTTTTATTGCCAATTTTAATCTCAAATATGGATCAAGTCCAAACAGATGAAAATCATCTTTTTGAAGATGAGGATCACTTAAGTGTATAAATCTCATGAGCCAACCTTTAAATATATTATTTGTATTGTACAGATATTTATATAAATTAAAAGATTATTAAAGGTAACCAAATTGTAACTATCTAAGATTATAATTCGTAAATTCAAAAGAAAAAGGAAGAAAATGAAAAAAATGATTTTGGTTGGTGCAGCTGCATTAACTCTAACTACATCTTTAATTGCTCAAGAAACTTTAAAGGTACTTACATGGAAAGGTTATGCTCCTGCTAAACTTGTAAAAGCATTTGAAGCCCAAACTGGAATTAAAGTAAAGCTTACATACTCTAACAATGAAGAGATGATAGCAAAACTAAGAGCAACTAGAGGGGCTGGTTTTGATATAGCACAACCATCTCAAGATAGGATATCTTTTGTACAAAAAAAGTTTCCTATTTATCAGCCAATTGATTTTTCAAAAATCAATAATGCTCAATTAATTACATCTATGGTAGATGCTGTTAAAAGTAATACAAATGTAGATGGTAAAGTTTATGGTGTTCCTCATTGTTTTGGTACAACAGGAATGATTGTAAATAAAAAACTAGCTCCAAATGCTTCTGATTGGTCTGATTTATGGAATCCAGAATATAAGGGTAAAATTTCTTATAGACTTAAAAGACCATTATTAATAGCAACTGCATTTGGTATGGGTGAAGATCCTTTTGCTTTATACGATGATAAAGCTGCTTATAAAAAACTTATGAAAAGAGTTGAAAAGAAACTTATTGATAGTAAACATTTAGTTAAAAACTACTGGACAAGTGGTGATACTCAAGTAAATATCATTAAAAGTGGTGATGCTAATGTTATTTCTGGTTGGGATGGAAAAGGTTGGACACTACATAAAACAAATCCAGATATTGATTTTATTGCACCAAAAAGTGGAGCTTTAGGTTGGATTGATACTTTTGCTATTCCTGCAAAAGCTAAAAATGTAAGTGGAGCTTATAAATGGATTAACTTTATGTTAGAGCCTAGAAATGCTGCATATTTTACAAATAAAGAGGGTTATGGAACAGCTTCAAATGGAGCTGATTGGTACTATAGTGATGAGATTAAAAATAACTTCAAAAGATCATTTTCAAAAGCTGATATAGACAATATTAAATGGCACCCTCCAGTACCTGCTGGATTCGAGAAAATTGAAGCAAAAGTTTTAGATAGAATTAAAGCTGCTAAATAATTATTATATTCATCTTTACAAATGTAAAGATGAATAATATAATTAAGAACTTATTTTGTAGTGCCACTATGAGTTTTTAATTATATAAAATATAAGGATTAGAATGAAACATATATTAGAAGTTAAAAAAGTTGTAAAACATTTTGAAGATTTTACAGCAGTTCATGAGATAGATTTTTTTGTTGAAAAAGGTGGATTTTTTTCAATTTTAGGACCATCTGGTTGTGGAAAAACTACACTTTTAAGAATGATAGCAGGGTTTGAAAAAGAGACATCTGGAGATATTATCATCAATAGTGAGTCTATGAATGGTATTCCACCTGAAAAAAGACCTGTAAATATTGTATTTCAAAATCTTGCACTTTTTCCTATGATGAATGTAGAACAAAATGTTGCATTTGGATTACAAAGATTAAAACTACCAAAAGATGAAGTTACTAAAAAAGTTACTAAAATGCTATATAGAGTTGGTTTAGAAGGTTATGAAAAGAAAAAAGTAACTGAACTTTCAGGAGGGCAACGACAAAGAGTTGCCATAGCAAGGTCTTTAGTACTAAAACCATCTATTTTACTTCTTGACGAACCTCTTGGAGCGTTAGATAGAAAGCTAAGAGAACATATGAAAGTTGAACTTAAACTTTTACAAAGAGAATTTGGCACAACTTTTATATATATCACGCATGACCAATCTGAAGCTTTAGTTATGAGTGATAAAGTTGCAGTGATGAACAAAGGTAGATTTGAACAAATTGACACTCCTCAAAATTTATATAAAAATCCAAAGACTTCTTTTGTTGCAAGTTTTGTAGGAGAAAACAATGCTTTTGAGATACAGTCTTATAAAGATGGAGAGCTAACAACCACAAATGGTTGGAAACTATCTAAACCAACTTTAGATTTTATTCCAACAAAAATGTTTATTCGTCCCGAAGCTTTTATATTAAATCCAACAAATGATATGGAAGATATATCTCAAGTTTATATAAAAATTAAGAATATTTTATTTGATGGTGCAAATACTAAATTATCTGTAAATATTATTAAAACTGGAGATGAAATTCTTATATCTTTACCACAAAATGCACAATTCCAAGATTTAAAAGAAAATGATGAGATTAAAGTAGGTATCCACCAATATGACTTAAAATGTTATGAACACTAAATTATGAAAAGAATTAATTTTACTTTTTATTTTTTATTTATTCCCGTTCTTTTATGGTTGGTATTATTGATAGTTTTACCACATATTGATCTTCTTATTAGTTCATTTAAATTTGAAAATGATGATGAGATTATGGTATGGTCATTCAATAATTATTTAGCTTTTTTTGAAGATGATATATACTGGTTCACTTTTGTAAAAACTGCTCTTTACTCTATATACGTAACTATTTTAGCATTTGTTATAACATTTCCAGTAGCTTTTTATCTTTCAAAAGTCGTATCTAAAAAATATGGTAGTTTTATGACACTTTTACTTCTTATACCTATTTGGGTTGGCGAGCTTGTGACTATATATGGTTGGATGATATTACTTGGTGACAATGGAGTTATAAATAACTTTTTAATATCAATAGGGATTATAAGTACACCTATTGAGATGTTATATACTGATTTCTCTATGACTATTGGGCTTGTTTATATGTCTATGCTATTTATGATAATACCTATGATGTCTGCACTTGATAGTTTGGATGACAGTATGATTGAAGCTGCATCAGATTTGGGTGCTTCTAAATGGACAATATTCACTCAGATTATTATCCCTTATGCTATGCCAGGTATTGCATCTGGTTCTATAATCGTTTTTATGCTTGTAATTGGGGATTATGTAGCCCCAAATATCTTAGGTGGAAAAAGTTCACTATGGTTTACAGAGCAAATATATAATAAATTTTTAGCAACATTTAATTGGAATGAAGGTGCTGCATTTGGATTCTTACTATTACTTTTGTCATCAGGAATTATTTTGTTGGCATTAAAATTAAGCGGACAAAAATTAGAAAAGGTAGGGTCATGATAAGAAGTTTACCAAATTCACCACTTTATAAAATAGGATTTAGAGTTTATATAGTACTATTTTATATCTTTTTAGTTATGCCATTGATTACTGTTGCTGTATTGGCTTTTAATGATTCAAACTTTATATCACTTCCTTGGAATGGTTTTACTAACGATTGGTTTTTTGCTAATACTGAAGAGAGACTTGGGTTATTTCAAGATGAAGATTTATTAAATAGTATTGTTACAAGTTTTCAAACTGGTTTTTTAGTAGCATTTTTCTCTACTATTGTGGGGACAATAGCTGCTTTACTTTTTGAAGAGGAAGAGTTTAAATTTAAAGGTTTAGTATACTTTTTAGCTTTATCTCCACTTGTAATACCTGGGGTTATTTTAGGTATATCAATTTTATTAAGTTCAACTATGGCTGGTAATTTTGTAGAAAATAATTTTGGTATAGATATAGAGTGGCTACGACCTAGCTTTTGGCTAGTTGTTATTGGTCAGTTTTCATTTGGAGCAACTTATGTTATGTTGCTAGTATCTGCTAGATTAAAGAAATTTGATAGGACACTTGAAGAAGCAGCACTTAGTTTACGAGCTAGTAGACTTCAAGCTATTTGGTATGTAACTATTCCATATTTGAAGCCTGCAATAATAGGGGCATTTGTAGTTGCATTTTTAATTAGTTTTTCAAATTTCAATACAACTATTTTTCTTGTAGGTTCTGATCCAACTTTACCTATTGATTTATATTCAAGAATAAAATTTAGTTCAACGCCTGTACTAAATGCAGTTTCATTTATGATTGTTGCGTGTATTATGTTATTTGCAATTATAAATTTAGCTTTGAATAGAAATAAATAAAATATCTTGAACTTTTTCGATAACTTTACAAAAGAACATCTAATCATAGCCCATCGCGGCTATCGTTCTATAAGAGCTGAAAATACTCTAAGTGCATTTGAGGCAAGTTTAGGTAAATTGGTTTAATGAAAAATCTGAGTGCCTAAAAACTTAAGCTAACTACGATACTATAGGAGTTAAAAAAGGATTGTTTACAAATGGCTGTAAAAAA
>DQSS01000247.1 GCA_015663165.1 Arcobacter sp.
AAATAAACATACATTTTTAGTGTTCGTTTATTTTTTGTATAGGAGTTTTTTGTGTTATAATGTTCGTTCAATAAATAGTTGTATTTTATCAACAAAAGGATATGTAGCTAACAATGAATAAAATAAATGAGTTAATATGACCATGCAAGTACCAAAAAGTATTAATAATGAATTTAATCAAGATAATTATTGTAATCTTATTAATGGTGATTGTATAGATATCCTAAAAAAGATAAATGATAAAAGTGTTCATTTAGTTTTGACTGATCCACCATATAACCTTGGACAATTTATGCATAAAAGAAATACCAATTTAAAAAAAATGAGAGAAAATCAATTTGCATATGCTGGTTGGGACAACTTACCATATGATGAATGGTTTAAAGACATGGATATTTTCTTTAGCGAAAGTAGTAGAATATTAGTTAAAGGTGGAAGTTTATTAGTTTTTATGTCTATAATAAAAGTTGAGTCTATTATAGCGTTAGCTGAGAAAAATGGATTTTATTATAAAACTACAGGTATATGGCATAAAACTAACCCTATGCCGAGAAATATGAACTTACATTTTGTAAATTCTACAGAAGCATGGATTTATTTTACAAAAGGTACAAATACAGGTACTTTCAATAATGAAGGAAAACTTGTTCATGATTTCTTTGAAACATCATTAACTACTCAAGGTGAAAAAAAACATGGGAAACATCCAACTCAAAAACCTATAAAACTTATGGATAGATTGGTAGGCTTACTTTCAAATGAGGGTGATATTATTGTTGATCCATTTATGGGTTCAGGAACAACAGGTGTAAGTTGTAAAAAATTAAATCGTAAATTTATTGGCGTTGAGCAGAATAAAGAATATGTTAAAATAGCAAGGCAAAGAATTGAAGAAGTAAGCTAATGAAGGTAGTTGATCTATTTGCAGGTGTTGGTGGTCTTTCTCATGGCTTTTTGATGGAAGACTTTGAGATAGTTTTCTCAGTTGAGCTTGATAAGGGTATAGCACTTTCAAATCAGTATAATCACCCCAAAACAATTGTTTATAATATTGATATCACACAAGCAGACATTCAAGATTTATATGAAAAACACTCAGATATTGATGTAATTGTTGGAGGGCCACCATGCCAGGGATTTTCTCAAAAAGGTAAAAGATTGAGCTTGAATGATGAGCGAAATTTTTTATTTCAACATTTTATTAAATTCGTTGAAAAGTTTAGACCAAAATATTTTTTATTAGAAAATGTTCCAAATATTATTACTACCTCTAATGGTTTTTTTAAAGATGAGATTGTTAATGCATTTAATGATTTAGGATATAGTATTGATTACGGTATTCTGAAAGCTTCTGATTTTGGTGTTCCTCAAGACAGAAAGAGAGCTTTCTTTTTGGGAAAGCTTGGTGAAAATAAATTAAAGCTTCCAAAGGCTTATGCAAATAACTCAAAAGTTTCAATAAAAAATGCAATTTATGATTTACCTTTTATTTGCTCAGGAGAAGGTAAAGAAATATCTGAATATGATAAAAAAACTTCTTCTGAATATCAAAAGACATTAAGAGATAAATCAAAGATACTATATAATCATAAGGCGACTAATCATTCCAAAATAGCTTTAGAGAGATTATCTTTAATTCCTAAGAATGGAGGAAGGGACTCATTACCTAAAGAACACTTAACAAAATCTGTTTTTAGTGGTACCTGGACAAGATTAAAAGAAGATGGCGTTGCTTCAACCATAACGACAAGGTTTGACACACCATCATCTGGACTATTTACGCATCCTATTTTAAATAGGTGTTTAACCGTTAGGGAAGCAGCAAGAATACAATCTTTCCCTGATACATTTAGATTTTATGGAAATAAAACTTCTCAAATGAAACAAGTTGGAAATGCAGTGCCACCATTATTGGCAAAAGCTATCGCAGAAGTTATTAGAAAGGATATAAGTAATGGCTAAAGTATTACCTGAGCAAAAAATTGAACGAGATGAACTAAATTTAAGATTGGGCATAAAATCATCACTACCCAAGATACAAGAGTTTTTGGGTACATATCTTTCTTTTTATTTAACCTCTAATGATATTGATTCGTTAGATTATGCTGATGCTGATGGAAACTCCATTAAGATAAAGAGTCAAATTTTAACGACATTAAATACTTTTTTTGAAGAGCAACTTGAATCTGCTGGAATGGAGAATGTTGAAGAAAAAATTAATAATAGTCCATTCTTGATATCTCAAATTGAAGCTCTTCAGGTAGGCTTAGAACTCTATTGGAAGTTGGGAAAGATAAATTTTATAGGTGATCATCCTGATAATATTGAGAGAAGTGGAAGAAATCGTTATCCTAAAGTTATTCACTTTTCAACAAATGCAAATATTTTAAAAAATATTCTTTCAAATGATGATGGTGCAATTGATAAAAACTCTAAAGATATTTTGTTTAATTGGATAGTTGATGGTACTCTACCAGTAAAAGATACTTTGGAAAATAAGTTATTGGAAACTCTCACAATCTTTTCAGAAGAGATACAAGTTAAAATTAAATCTGATGGTGAAGACCTTGTATTTCAACAAGAATCAATTTATCAAGGTATCAGTGAGGGGAATAGTGTAGAAAGTAAAGGAGAGAATGGACCAGTTGGACCTTTTCGTATTATGAAGAAAGTTATAGCATCTTCTTTGCATCCATACATACAAGACCATAATTCAGAATTTAAATTGAAAGATTTAGTAGTAATTGATTCTTTGAAGAAATATAAAAATAAAGTTTCAACTTATTTAGATTTACTAACAAGAAGAACGATAATTGAAAATGTTTTAACCGAAGTTGATATACCTGAAGAAACTGATACCCCTGAAGAAGATAAGGTTGCAAGTAATATTATCTATTTTGGATCCCCCGGTACTGGAAAATCAAATACGGTTGATGCATTAACTACGGGGAGTAATGTTCGTAAAATTACATTTCATCCTGAATATGATTATCATAGTTTTGTAGGGGGATATAAGCCTTCTATGGACGGTAATGATATTGTTTATAAGTTTGTTCCTCAGATTTTTACAAAGATATATATAGAAGCATGGCAGAATCTAACTGAACCTTATTACTTGCAAATAGAGGAAATAAATAGAGGAAATTGTGCTGAAATTTTTGGAGATTTATTTCAGTTATTAGATAGAAATAGTGATGGGTCAAGTAAATACAATGTAGATGCAAGTGAAGAGCTATTAGCATATCTTACTAAAGAACTTGGAGAAGATCATGATGGAATTGTTGATGGAAAAATAAAACTTCCTAAGAACCTCTCAATAATCGCCACAATGAATACTTCAGATCAATCGTTATTCCCAATGGATAGTGCATTCAAAAGAAGATGGGACTGGGAGTATATGAAAATTGATTACAATTGTACGGTATCAAATTTTACAATTAAATTAGATAATGGCAACACCTATGAATGGTTAAAATTTTTAGAAGCAGTAAATAGATTGATTTTTGAAACTACAGGTAGCCCTGATAAACAAATAGGTAATTGGTTTATTAATGCTACAGATACAGGGGGAATTATAAATGAAAAGACCTTCATCAATAAAGTATTATTTTATCTATGGAATGATGTATTTAAAGATGAAGATGAAAGTCTTTTTGATATTGATGGCGAAACTAAAACCTATGAAGATTTCTTTACTCAAGATAAAAATTCAACCCTAATTGCGAAAATGATTAATGAACATTTAGGCTTAACAAATAAAACTGTAGAAGAAACAACTCAAGAAGCTGTCGAAATGGAAAGTAGCGATTCGGAATAATGAAAGTTCTTGTTGAGGGTGAGAAATATTCATTATCATTGTTAGAAACAATAGTTGATCCAAGGTTTTATAATACATTAATATCCAAAACATATGGTACAGATGGAGTTATTACTCATGTAGGGTACTTCTATTCTTATCTCAATAATGAAATTGTCTATATTCTCCCTAAAGTTTTTATTGATGAACATAAAGTGGTTTTATTTAATTTTGAAAAAGAAAAGTTAGCAAATTCAGGCTTCTACTTAGATGAACATGATAGATCTGCATCACTTAAACATTTACTGATTTTATTTTATCGAAGCCTACAAGAGTATAAGAAACGACAACCATTAAATTCAATTGTGAATAAAGATGCATCATTAATTTTAGATAGTAATATTGGAGACAATGAATATACATATTTGGATATTTTATTAAATATGGTGAATTTTCATAAAGAAAATAAAAATACTATTTTATTTATAGA
>DQSS01000275.1 GCA_015663165.1 Arcobacter sp.
CTCTACAGGACTACCTGATAATTTAAAAAATGGGATAGAGTCTTTATCAGGCTATTCGATGGATGATGTTAATGTGCATTATAACTCTTCTAAACCTACTCAACTAAATGCACATGCATTTGCACAAGGTTCAGATATTCATGTGGCATCAGGGCAAGAGAAACATCTAGCTCATGAAGCTTGGCATGTGGTTCAGCAGAAACAAGGGAGAGTTCAGCCTACTCGGCAAATGAAAGGTAAAGTTAATATTAATGATGATGTAGGTTTAGAAAGAGAGGCTGATATGATGGGAGAGAAGGCTTTGCAAGGAAAGTTTGAAAGTACAACTTTAAGTAAAAGTCCTATCTCTTTAAAAACGGTTCAATTAAAAGACAAAGTAGTTCAATTGTGGGATGTTCACGGACGAATGTGGATTCATGATACAGGTCGAGAAAACCTTACAAATAATGAAGAGAATGATAACTCTTTTTCTATATTATTTAAGTTTAATATGCCTAATTATTCTGTTAGTGAGTGGAAAACAGCTTTAAGAGAGGGAGATAGTAATTTTTCAGAAAGTTTATTTGGTTTTTTATTATTTTCAAAGAGACCTAATTTAGTTGGTTGTAGTGCTACAGAGATGGCAAATTTTTTAGAACCATACTTTAATCAAGGTCGAACACATAGAGCCGAAATAGTTAGTGAGTTAGAAGGTCGAGAAAATCCACTTATTGCAACTCTATTGGGTGCAAATATTAGTACTGAAAGAATAGAAAACTATTGGAATCATGCATCTGCTCCTAGTGATAGTCAAAAGTTAAATTTTGTAACAGCAATAATGAGCAATAGTGATGATATGTCGTTACCTGATTATACATTTGTTGAAAGAGTTTTACTTTCAGGTAAATCGGATTATATTGAACTTTTTAATAATCAGTTTGCACATTCTGCAATTGGAACACTAGTTAGTCAGTATTATGCTAGAGCATTGGTTCGTATTAGTGTTGATGGCAATTTAAGATCTGTTAGTCGAAAAGGAACAAAATTTTTAGCAGAATATGGAAATAATAATATGCGTTCAAGAATGATGGCAGAATCAGGGGCAATGACTATGAAAGCATTGGATGTTTTAGTTTCTAATACAGGAGGAGATTCCAATGCAGCATCTTTCCGAAATAATGCTTATACAGTTATTACGAATGCAGGAAATTCAATGCAATCAATTTTACAAGCACAATTAAGTGCAGATGCAGAAGCTATAGGGGTTGTCGATGCTGTTTTTGATCAAGTTTGGTCTTTGCTTCCAGGAGGAGGTACTATTGGAGACCTTGTTAAAGGTCAATTGAAAACAGCTTTAACCAATAGCCTACATTCTATGGTAAGAGGAGAAAACATGCAAGAAAAAATACAGATTTTTAGAAATGATTTTCAACGAGAGGTACGAAATATTGTAGAGGTTACTTCTTTGACTCCAGAGCAAGGAACAGGAGCAATTAATGCTTTAAACTCTGCTTCTGGTGCAATTTAAAACATAGAAAAAAAGGAGGGGGGAGAGATATTCCCTATCCTATCTCTTGAAGTTGCTTCTCCATTAAAGCTATTTTACTATGTAATTCATTTTTTTGTTTGTTAGAATCATTAGATAATTTTTTAACATACGCTAAAAGTTCTTTTTTATCTTGATTTTTATATTCATATTGATTAACTCTTAGTTTTGAATTAGATATTTTACTTGAAAGGTCTTCATAGTTTTTAAGAAGGTCTTTTGTCTTTTGTTTTTTTAGAGTGAGTTGTGAAATGAACTTCTTTTTTAATCTAGTATTGTTTGCACTTTTTTCATATTTTATTTTTTTTAAATTTATAAATTGATTTTCTAATTCGTTTAATTCCGATGAAAGAGTATTGCTTTTATTTTTTAGGTCTTCTGACTCTTCATCTATTGTTAAGATTTTGGAAATGAGAACTTCCTCTTCTCCTTTATAACGTTTTTGCATATCTGCAAGTTTACCACCTACTATATATCCTGCTGTTCCTCCAATAAGAAAACCTGCAAGTATTTGTTTTCTTTCTTTTTTTTCTCTGTTTTCTTTTTCCTCTTCTGTCTCATCTTTATCTACTGTTTTTAATTTATTCCCTAGGTATACCCCTAGTCCCCCAATAATAGCTCCTCCTAAAGCAGCCATAAATTGTGTACCTTTTCCAGCTTCTTGTTGGTCCGAATTATTACTGGCTGAAGGTTTGTTTGGTGTAACACAGCCACTAAAAAGTAATGTTGAGATTAGTATTGGTTTTATAATATTCATAAATAACTTCTTTTGGAATCTTTATTTGAAATAAATTATACTAATTTAATAATTAAATATGTTATTTATTCATGGATAAATATTAATATTTTGACTAATTATAAATATATTAATATTTAAAGTGATTATTTATTAGTATAAATGTTATAATATTTATATTTATTAGAAGGATGATAAATGCAAGAAAAACTGGTTCCTGAAATAAGGGTATTGCTCGATGGTAGTAAGTTAGAAAAAGGAATACTTGGAAAGATTATTGCGACGAAGGTTAGTTATAGTCTTGAAAAGTCTGATATGTTTAGCATTACTTTTAATGATGCTAAATTAGAAATTCAAAATGAGAAGATTTTTGATTTGGGTAAAACGATTATTATAGAGTTGGGATATAACAGTAAATTTACAAAAATGATAGAAGCAGAGATTGTTCAGATGAAATATGCTTATGAATCGGGTTCGTCTACAACTTTAACGATTATCGGGTTTGATAAGATGTTTCGTTTGAGTCGTACAAAACATTCTAGAAGTTTTAAAGAGATAAAAGATAGTGAAATAGCAAGAGAAATAGCCATGGAATTAGGGTTAGATTCTGATATTGATGCTACTTCTCAAAAGTTTGAATATATTTTTCAAAACAATCAATCTAATTTAGACTTTTTAAGAGAGAGAGCTAGGTGGATTGATTATGAAGTGGAGGTGGAAGAAAACACTTTGGTCTTTAAAAAAGCACGACATGAAAATCGAGACAAAACAGTAGATTTAATATGGGATAGAAATTTAATGGAGTTTCATCCTACTATTGATGCAACAAAAATAGTTTCAGAAGTCGAAGTTACAGGTTGGAGTCCAGCTGAGAAGAAATTACTTAGAGGCATTGCAAAAGCTGGAGATGAAAAGAAGTCTATTTCGGGAGAAGGGGGTGCTAGTACTTTAAAAAGTAAGTTTAAAAATATGAATACTAAAATATTTAAAGTTGATATACCTTTAAGAACCCAAGATGAAGTAGATAATATTGCACATGCTAGGTTAAATCAGCTGAATATGGAATATATTACTGCTTATGGTTTGGCTGTAGGTGAACCTAAGATTACAGCAGGGAAAATAGTAAATATAAAAGATATTGGTGATGTGATAAATGGCGAATATTATGTGGTGTCGAGTGAACATATTTTTAGTACACAAGGCTATAAGACATACTTTGATGTAAAGAGAAGTGTATTTAATTAATTTAAAGGATAGAAAATGGGAATGAGTGTATGTAATGGTGCGATGTTAACATGTAGTTTTGGGGTTGCTCCAAGTAGTATGATAGTATTGCCTAAAAATAAAGTGCTGATGGAAACTCAACCAGCTGCAAATATAATGGATAATATACCATTAACAAATATTATGCCTTTTGGAATGTGTCAAGCACCAAGTAATCCAGCTGTTATAGCAGCAACAAGTGCAGCAATGGGGGTCTTTACACCTGTTCCCTGCGTACCTAATACAGTTACTCCGTGGACACCAGCAAAGCCCAGTGTATTGTTGGGAACTATGCCAGTTATTAACAATAGTTCAGTTTTAAATTGTATGTGGTTAGGGGTAATTACCGTTAGTAATCCTGGTGAAAAATCTAATATAGTTTAAGTTATAATTAAATATAAAAAAACAAAATTTAAACTCAAATTAGATATAATCTAATAAATTAAAAAAGGTTTAAAAATGTTTAAAAAAATGATGTTTACAACACTATGTGTATTACCTATTTTCGCTGAAAGTACTTTAGAAAACTTGAAAAAAAAAGTTCCTTTTGTTATTGATGTTGAACTTTCTCATGCGATGATGGAGAGAAGTATTGGGGGAAGTGCTGATAAGGTAGAGTCACAGGTAAAAGATGTGACTTATGCAACTCTGTCAGCGACACTGTTTCCTGATACTTATGATATAGAAATGAGTTATTCTCAAAGTATTCGGCAAAACTTAGATTCTAATCTTTATAATCCATTGAATAATAGCAGTAATGCAAAACACTTTTCTATCTCTATGATTCCTTATTATCATAAAACTTATGGGGGGTTAGGACTTTTTTATGTAGAATCTGAACAAAATGGTCAGTATAAAAATAAAACGGATTCAAC
>DQSS01000051.1 GCA_015663165.1 Arcobacter sp.
CAGTCAAGGAATAAATAATGCAAAAAATATTAATTGTTTTCGGTACGCGTCCAGAGGCTATTAAGATGGCACCTCTTGTGAAAGAGTTTCAGAAGTATACTGATGCTTTTGAAACCAAAGTATGTGTGACTGCACAACATCGTGAAATGCTCGATCAAGTTTTGGATCTTTTCGAAATTGTACCAGACTATGACCTTGACATTATGAAACCAGGACAGGACCTTTACGATGTGACTTCCAATGTTCTTCTTGGTATGAAATCAGTGCTTGCTGACTTTAAGCCAGATGTTGTTTTTGTACACGGTGATACCTCTACAACTTTTGCAGCTTCCCTTGCAGCTTTTTATCAGCAAATTAAAGTGGCACACATTGAAGCTGGGCTAAGAACGGGTGACATTTACTCTCCTTGGCCAGAAGAGGCAAACCGTCAGTTCACAACACAGATTACGGCTTACCATTTTGCTCCAACTACAACTTCAAAAGAAAACCTACTCAAAGAAAATGTCAATGAATCTACCATAGCAGTCACAGGTAACACTGTCATTGATGCACTCTTTTTAGCACTAGATAAAATTAAGTCCAATAAACAACTCGAAAGAGATATTACCCATCACTTAGCAACACTTGATTATACACTGCAAGATGACAAAAAGATGATATTGGTCACAGGACACAGAAGAGAAAATCATGGGCAAGGATTTATCAATATCTGTACCGCTCTAAAAGAGATAGCACTTGCCAATCCGACTATAGATATTGTCTACCCAGTACATTTAAATCCGAATGTCCAAAAACCTGTAAAAGAGTTACTCTCTGATGCTCATAACATTCATCTCATAGAGCCACTGCAATATGAGCAATTTATTTACATGATGGACAAGTCTTACTTCATCATCACGGACAGTGGCGGAGTACAGGAAGAAGCACCATCTCTTGGTAAACCAGTACTTGTTATGCGTGATACGACTGAACGTCCGGAAGCTTTAGCTGCAGGTACGGTTAAACTTGTTGGAACCGATACGCAATTGATCATAAAAGAAGCACAAGAGTTGATAGACAACAAACAAGCCTATGATAAAATGTCAAAAGCACATAATCCTTATGGTGATGGGCATGCTTGCCAGAATATCATAGATTTCATGATGAATATTTAGCTATATAATGAGTTTAACAAAACGATTTTATCATGGAGTATTGTGGTCAATTTTAGGTACACTTTTTTCCAAAGGTTCAATTTTTGTATCTACAATTATTGTTGCTAGAACTCTTGGAAAAAATGATTTTGGTCAATTAGATATTATACAAAGCACAGTGGGTATGTTTGGCGTATTTGCTGGTTTAGGTTTAGGCTTGACTGTTACCAAGCATGTTGCAGAACTTTATAAAACGAATAAAGAAAAAACCGCTCGGATAATGGGATTAGCTTATTTAGTAGCGGTAGTAACTTCTTTGGTAATAGTGATTGGGATTATTTTTAATGCTTCCTTTATAGCTACTACAGTGTTAAATGCACCAAATTTATCTCCTTTATTACAAATAGGGTCATTAATGTTATTTTTCAATACACTTACGGGGATACAAACAAGTGCTTTATCTGGATTAGAAAAATTCAAAGATATTGCATTTATAAATTTAAGTATTGGCATAATTAGTTTTCCTCTTATTGTCTTAGGTGTGTATTTATATAATCTAAAAGGTGTAGTGGTTTCTTTGGTAATAATTTCGATTATTAATTTTATGTTAAATAGATACTTTTTGATTAAAAGGCTTAATGAAGTCAATATTGCAGTTGATTATTATAAATCTTATATAGAACTTTCATTACTATGGACTTATGCTTTGCCCGCATTCCTAAGTGGAATAATGCTTGGTCCTACCCTATGGATTGCCAGAACCTTTTTGACACATGAAAACAATGGTTATATTGCCCTTGGGGTATTCAGTGCTGTGATACTTTTCCAAAATATTATATATATGTTAAGTAATTCAATTAATGGCGTATTATTGCCTATTTTATCTTCAAAGGAAGGAAAAAACAATATATTATTTAATCAGACAAATTTTTATATATCATGGGTAATTGGTATTATTTTAACTTCTCCTTTAATTTTTTTTCCAGAAATAGCTGAATTTACTTTGGGTGAAAAATATGCTGGCCATGATTTTAGAATTACATTGTTAATAATAATGAATGTTGTTATTATATATACATTTAAACAGGGAATGGCAAGATTACTAGCAGTTAAAAACATGATGTGGTTAGGATCACTAGATAATTTTATTTGGTCTTTGATCCTTATATTTGTTAGTTGGAACTTAGTTGATTTAGGAGCTATTGGGTTGGCCTTAGCCTTTTTAATTGCATATATCATCAATATGTTAATTTCTATACCATATTTTATATATAAAAAAGTTTTTAGTTGGAAGTTAATTGTTAATTGGTATGTAATTATTGTCTGGGTAATTATTATTTTAAATACATATATCTCTTATAACTTCAATGATATAGGATTAAGGATAGGTGCGTTCTTGCTATCTGCATCTATATTTTTATTGTCAACTTTGTTTTTTGCAAAAACTCTTAAAGATAATAAAAAGGCAATAGTATGAATAAATTAATTCTATTTTTATTAAAATATTATTTATTATTTTTTGTAACAATAATATTCTTTATTAATCCAATCTTTCCTTATGGTTATTTTATAGGCGGCAGATCTGTATTAGCACTAATATTGGCTCCATGGTGGCTAATTTCATTCTATTTGTTGTTCCAAGTAAATCTTATGAAAAAAAGAAATCTTTTTTTTCTTGTTGGTATAATAGTGAGTTATTTTTATTACTTATTGAGTTTTGCACTTGAAGAAAGATCATCTGATATTTTACGATTATCTTATACAATAGCTTTTATATCAATACCAATTTTATTATATAAGATAAACCCTACTGACAATGAAATAAAAAGATGGTCTTTGTTTATAGATATCGCAGGACTTTTATTAATTATATACGCCTTTTCAGTATCATACGGGCTGATTCCTTTCCCTTTTGAATATACTATTACTATTGGAGAAAAGCGTTTTACTTTTGATGCAACAGTAGGAAGTATCTCATTTCTATCCATATGGTTTACAAATCGTCTATTTAGCTCTACAGGGAAAGGTATGTATATATTGTATTCCTCAGTAATAATATTAGGTCTTTTGCGTATTCTTGCAAGCAGTACAAGAGGTATTCTTGTGGGGACGATAGTTGGTGTTTTTATTATGATCCTGTTGAGTATGAACAAAAAAAATATAAAGAAATTTATAGCCTATACGGTTTCCATACTAATGATTTCTATACTCTTTTTATCTGTCTTTGAAAAAAATGATTTAATAGAGAAAACTTTTTCCACTGTAACTACCTATATAGCTCTTATAGAGGGGAGAGGAACAGAAACAGGCAATTCTAGGGTAGTAGAAGCATTGGCTGATTTTGATACATTTGCGGAATATCCACTTTTAGGAGCAGGGTTTCAAGTTGCTGGTATGAAAGTGGACTCTTTTGGAAGTAGCAGTTCAGGACACTTCTTTTTAACCGGTACTTTGGCTAGATTTGGAATATTTGGATTAATTGGTTTTATGATTATTTATATTTTATTCTTCAAATCATTAAATAATAGATGCCCAAATTCTAAATGCAGGAGAAAGCTTTATGCTTTTTATGCACTAATCATCTTTTACCTAATTTTTGGTAATCCTTTATATCTTTTTCCTCAATGGCCAGGGGTTGCCTTCATCTTGTATGTGTTTATAAATCTTGATAAAGGAAAAAAATGTCTCGTATAATTATATTTTATAATCGATTTATGAATGAAGATCATAGCTTTTCGGTAGGAGGTATTCAAACTTATATTCACTTACTTATTAGAGCACTAAAAGACCATTATAAAATAGTTGTTGTTCAATGCAATGATGAAAAATTTAAGTTTGAAAGTTTAGATTTTGATCTAATTTCAATTGGTCATACAAATATAGGAGAAACTGTAAAATATATAGAAAGTGATTTGCTGAAAAATACACATGATCTTTTACTTTTTGCTTCAGAACAACATGCTTGTAAATCAAAATGGAAGAACACAATAGTTATTCAGCATGGGGTTTATTGGGATCTTCCAGTGGAGTCATATAACCCTAAAATTACAAATAATTTGTTATCCCAAGTTTATAAAATATATGATAACTATAGAAATTATAAACGTATTTCTTATTTTAATGATGTAATATGTGTTGATAATAATTACATAAATTGGTATAGGACATTAACGAATGGTTGTTCTAATAAAAACTTTTACCCAATACTTAATTGTGCAGCAGATGATTTTTTTATACAGAAACCTAATAAGAATACTGACAAGATAAAAATTCTTTTTGCTAGAAGATTTGTAAAGATACGTGGTGTTGAATTATTTTCAGAAGTAGTAATGAAATTAATAGAAAAATACGATCAAGTAGAGTTTTTAATTGTGGGAGATGGTCCAGAAGAAAAGTGGTTTAAAAATAAATTAAGCCATTTTGATCAGGTTGAATTTAAAACAGCCTCTTATATTGAAATGCCAAATATAATGAGCAAATCAGATATTGTTGTAGTTCCTTCTCTTGGATCAGAAGGTACATCATTGTCAGCAATTGAAGCGATGGCAGCGGGAAAGGCAATAGTCACAACAAATGTTGGAGGATTGACTAATATAATAATTCACAATTTTAATGGGCTTTTGTCGGATACAACTGTTAATAGTATATTTGACAATATTGCTAATTTAATAGAAGACTGTGAGCAAAGAAATAAAATTTCTTCAAATGCGAGATTAGTAGCTGAAGAAGCTTTTACTTTTAAAGAATGGTCGTCTATTTGGAATAAAACAATTGAAACTATAATTAGAAAGAATGAAGGACTAAGATAATGATGAAAAATGAATTTGTTTCGATTATTATCCCTACGCATAATAGGGAAGATCTATTACCAAGAGCAGTTGAGTCAGTTCTGACACAAACTTACAAAAATATAGAAATTATTATTGTCGATGATGGTTCAAAAGATAATACTGAAGAACTTGTGCAAAACTATATGAATAAGCATGAAAATATCAAGTATATTAAACATGAAAAAGCATTAGGTGGAAATGCTGCAAGGAATAGTGGGATAAGAGCTGCAAGTGGAGAATTTGTAGCTGGGTTAGATGATGACGATGAATTTACTCCAGATAGAATTGAAAAATTGATGAATAACTATAGTGATGAATATTCAATGATTACGTCAAGGTCTTTGAAAGTTACCAAAACTAATCAAAGAAAAACAAGATTCAAAGCTGAGATTGATTTAAATGATATCCTTTATTCAAATATAATTGGAAATCAGGTTTTAGTCAAAAAAAGTGTAATTATGGAAGCCGGTCTTTATGATGAACAGTTGTTAAGATCTCAGGATTATGATATGTGGGTTCGAATCATAGAAAAATTTGGAAAAGCAAAAATGATGCGTGATGTAACTCAAATCATACATTATGAGCACGATAACCACTCACCTAATTACAGATGGAATAGTTTCAAGGGTGGTTTTGCATTTTATAAAAAGCATAAATATTTATTTAACAGGGGACAAAGAAAAAGGCAATTATATGGAATTCTCCGTCTTCAAGAAAGAAAAGTGTCTATAAGAAAGTTGAGAATATTTATGTCACCTGGAACAATAAAACCAATAATGAAATATATCTTATTAGGAGTATGAAAATGAATTTTAAACTTTATGGACTCCTTCATTTAGATGATCGTGAACAAACTGCTATGAATGTTAGAACAAATGACTTTAAGGATCAGATTGAACTGTATGTAAAAAATGCACTTACCTTATCTAAGTCGTTGCAGATACAAGGAATAGAGTTTATACTATTAACAAATCAACGATTATTTATTGATGAAATATTACTAAAGTTAAGTGAAAGTTTAATGGTTGAAGAAATATCATTCCAAACACAAGTTCCAAAGGGGATTCGTTTTTATTCTGCACACTTTAAATTAGACGTATATAGGTATTTTTCTCAAAAAGATGATGACGACTATATGGGACTTTGCGATTTAGATATGGTTTGTGTCAACAATATTCCTCAAGCCTTTATTAACAATGTTAAAGATAAAATTCCATTTTTTTATGATATATCAGAAGATGTAATCACAACACATGGAAGTGAAATTATAATTAGAGACCTTGAACTATTAACTGGTCATAGAAGTGAAGGACGATGGTCTGGGGGAGAGTTCATAAGTGGAACAGCAGAGTTTTTTGCTCAGCTTATTTACGAAATAGATGAACTTTTTCCTAATTACTTAAATAACCTCAATATTTTTCATCATATTGGAGATGAAGCTTTGACTTCAGCAGGACTTGAAAATTTGAGAAAGTCTGGTACTTATATCGCAGATGCTGGTACATTGGGATTAGTAGGAAGGTATTGGAATACTAATGTATTATATTATCAACGAAAATTTTATTACTTTGAAAGCTGCTTTCTTTTGCATTTGCCAGCAGATAAGAGATTTTTAGCCGATATGCACAATAAGAAATTGAATAATTCTCATGATTATATTAATCACTACAAGGCATATAAGAATTCAACGATGGGTATTATAAAAAGATATCTTAAAAAAATCAAATTTTATTTGGTAAAAATAAAATAAAAATGATGATTATGAAAAAAATATACTTACTTCAGGCAACAACAACACCTTACCGAACAGAACTTTTTAATCTCATGGAAGAAGAATCAAATACTACAAATATAGACTTAACAATTTTGTATTATAAAAAAATGATGGGAGATCGTGACTGGTCTGTTGATGAAAGTCAAATGCATCATAAATATAAAATTTATGATTGTTTTGAATATTTTATCAAAAGTTACCCATTTTATTTTTCATACTCATTAATTCGAGATCTTATTAAAGAGCCAGAAACGGAAGTTATATTGGGGGTTAGTTGGAATGATTTTATAGTTATGATGATTGTGACTTTAAAAAGACTGGGAATATTAAAAAATAAACTTCATTTTTGGACAGAAGCCAACTATATGGCTGGTGGCATGAAAAAGAAAAATAGTTTGAAAGATAAAATGCGAAACTATGTTTTTAATACTATTGATGGCAAACTGATCATTCCGGGGAGGGTAGCTGAACTAACCGTTAAAGAACATTGGCACTTAGATACAGAGATCATATATCTGCCAAATACTGTCAATATTGACTTTAAAGAAGTGAATGCAAAAACATTTTCTAATCACAAGATAAATGTTTTGATTGTTGCGCGCTTGGAAGAAAATATAAAAGGGATTCTAAATTTTATAAAAAATATAGATCCGAAAGATCTGAGTAAATGTCATATAATTATTGCTGGTGAAGGTAGAGATAGAATATTATATGAAGATTATATAAAGAAACACTTTCTAGATAATATACAATTACTCGGAAATATAGACAGAGAAGAACTGTTAGAATATTATAAAGGATGTAATCTATTTGTAATTCCTTCATTCTCTGACCCAAATCCACTGTCTATTATAGAGGCTCTTTTTGCAGCGAAGCCAATGTTGGTTTCAGATCAATGTGGAAATAAATTTGAAGCAATAGAAGAAGGTATGAATGGATATCTTATGAATCCGTATGATTCAAAAGATATTAAAGACAAGTTCCATACGTTAATTAATCGAGAAAATAATTTTAAAAATATGGGAGAAAAAAGTTATGCAATAGCACTAGAAAACTTTGAACCTAAAAAAATAGTTAAAAATTTTTTGAGCAGTCTGTAAATGAAGATACTTATAAATATTTCAAATCTTTATGTTGGTGGTGGACTACAAGTAGCTTTATCATTTATTAACGAATTGAAACAAATGATGAGAAAAAATGAATATCATATTTTTCTTTCACAGGCTATAGATAAACAAATAGATCAAGAAGTATATTCAGATAATTTTCATTTTTACCTCATAGAAAAATCACCTGCATCCTTAAAGACAAGAAAACAAATAGTGGCTAAATTAGATACTCTCGAAGAACAGATAAAGCCTGATGTTGTGTTTTCAGTATTTGGACCAAGCTATTGGGAACCAAAGGCTAAACACCTTACCGGATTTGCAGATGGGTGGGTGTATAACCCTGAGTCTGTAGCTTACGATAGACTGTCTTTTTTGAAACGAATCAAAATGAGACTGCATGGTAAGTATAAGAGTTATTATTTAAAAAAAGATGCAGATTACTATGTGATGGAAACAGAAGATGCCAAAAAGAGACTGGCACAAACAGTTGGAATAAATGAAGACAATATCTTTGTGGTGGGAAATACTTATAGTTCAATTTTTGATGATAACGATTTTATCAAAGAAGAGAACGAGTTTTATATCAAACTCCCAGAAAAAGAAGAAGACAAGTTTAGGCTAATGTACATTGCTCATAACCATGCCAATAAAAATATTGAAGTTATCAATGATCTATTACCTCTCCTTGAAGATACAAGTATTAAATTTGTATTAACTCTTGATGAAACAAGTTTTCAGAATCTTTTTCCAAATTCAACAGACAAAATAATAAATCTAGGTCCAATTCCTCAAAAATCATGCCCATCAGTTTACAAACAATGTAATGCACTATTCGCACCAACTCTACTGGAAACTTTCAGTGCAGCTTACCCAGAAGCCATGAAAATGGAAAAACCCATACTGACATCAAACTACTCATTCGCAACAGACGTCTGCCAAGACGCAGCAC